>JABFXT010000309.1 GCA_013361595.1 Nocardia sp.
GCACACCCGGCGCCAGATCCACCGGGACCAGCGGTCCGAAACGGCGCCGCATCTCGCGATAGGCAGCGGCGGGGTCGGCGGTGAAATCGGGTGTGTACAGCGGCACACGCTCCCCGCCGGCGGTGAGGGGCGACCCTTGCTGGGTCGAGTGCGCGGACGACATCGTCTTGGTCACGTACTCCATAGCGGATCGATGGTTCGGTCGAATGCCCCGGTGGCACGGTCCTGCCTGCGTGCGGGCAGCACGAAGACGGCTGCGGGCGAGCAGGACTCGGCCCACCGTGCGGTGTTCCCGATTCGGAACGACCACCGGGCTGTCCAGGTGCGAGCGGACGGTTTCGTGGACGGCGAAACCGTCGCGTATCACTCGAAGATCGGGCCGGGGCGCCGCGCGGGGGCGGGGTCGCCGGCCGTCGATAATCGGGGGCCCGCGGGCGCCGGCGGGCTTCGCCGGATCACGGTGACCGTGCGCGCGCCTCGGAGCGGATGACGTGCGGTGCGCCCCCTCCGGCGGGGGCGCGGGACCGGAATCATCCGATGCGCGCGGTCGATACCGGGCCGGGCGCTCGCCGACGGCGAACGGGAGAACGGCGTACCGGGGGCGTGCGCGCGGAAGGCGCCGGCACCGCCGGGGAGGGGGAATCGCGAATGGGCCGGCCCGGCGGACTGCGGTGGCGCGGCACGACCCGGCACAACGAATCCCTCCCGCTTCGTCGGATGACTTTCCGCGTGAATTGTAGTCCAGCGCTGGGGATTACGCGGGGCGAGTGAGGCGCCGCAGGTCATCGGACCCGGCAGCGGGGTGACTCGTGGGCGTTTCGAATTGTCCGGATATGACCGCCGATGGCCACCCGGCCGTCCCTGCTTCGCAGGCTGCCCTGCAACCCTCATCGGGAACGGCCGGGTGGCACGCCGCGCGGTTGGACGGGCCGCACGGCGGGTCTTTCGGGGATCGGTCTCAGCGACCGGCTTCCAGGTAGTTGCGCCAGCCTCCGTATCCGGTGATATCGGTGGCGTCGCGGGCGGATTCGTAATCGCAGGCGAAACCGGTGACCCAGTCCCCGGAATCCAGTTCGACCTTTCCGAGCGTCATGGGCGACGGCAGATTGCTCAGGAAGATGCCGAGGGCGGCGGGGGAGAGCCGGTACAGCTCGCCGGGTAGCGAACTGCCCGAACCGGCCCCGACCCGGAGCATGCCGGGCTTCGGTGGGTCGGCGGGCAACGCCACCATGCGATACGCGGGTGCGGTGGCGACCTCGCCCAGGAACCGGGCCCGCGCCTGCTCCAATTGATGATGCAGCGGAAGTCCACGGAGATGGGCGCCGACGACCAGGAGATCGGTACCGGTATCGGTGAGCAGCGGGGCGGGCGTGTCCAGCAGCCGGGCGGCCGCATCGATCCCGATCTGATCGGCGAACGCGGGGGTCACCAGCATCACGCCGAACGGATCGCCCTCGGCGGTCTCCTCGCCCGGTACCGCGACCGCTGCCAGATCCAGCAGATTGCAGAAATTGGTGAAGGTGCCCATGCGGCTGTTGATCGCCACCGGTTCGGCGGCGACGGCGGCCAGGGTCGGATGCTCGGTCGTGGTGGGGAGCAGCAGGGCCGGGTAGTCGTCGAACAATCGGCGCGCGGCGGCCGCGGCCTGCGCGAGCCGGCCCAGATCGGTGACGTATTCGTGGGCGGCCGGGCGGGCCGCACCCGCGACGATCCGCGCGACCACCGGGTCGGCGCCCTCGGGCGCACCGCTGAGGAACTCGCCCATCGCGGCGTAGCGCTGGGCCACGACGGCGCCGTCGTAGAGCAGGACGGCGGCCTCGAGCAGTTCGCCGATATCCACCGTCGCCACCTCGCCGCCACCCGCCTTCCAGCGCGCGACCGTCGCATCGAAAGCCGCGCGGTAGGCGGGGGTGAGGGCGGTCAAGTTGTGGTCGGCGGGAATCGCGAGCGTGGCGCGGGCCGGGGCGCCCAGCGGGGTGTCGGCGGGCCAGGTCCGCGAGCGGGGGTCGGCGGCGTCGGGGCCGATCATGGCCGCGGTCACCGTGGTGGCGAGGGTGAGGTCGCGGGCGAAAACGGTGACCACGTCGTAATCGGGGCAGGCGGGCACGACACCGGTGGTGGGCACGAGACCGAGCGACGGTTTGACCCCGACGATGCCGTTGAGCGCGGCCGGGACCCGGCCGGAGCCCGCGGTATCGGTGCCCAGCGCCGCGTCGACCATGCCCAGCGCGACCGCGACCGCCGAACCGGAGCTGCTGCCGCCGGAGACCCGGTCGGGGAACAGGGCGTTGCGGACCGCGCCGTAGGGGCTGCGGGTGCCGACGAGGCCGGTGGCGAACTGGTCGAGATTGGTTTTGCCGAGTACCAGTGCGCCCTGCTCGAGCAGGCGCGCCACAGCGGGCGCAGTGCGCTCCGGCGTTCTCTCGAAACCGGGGCAGGCGCAGGTGGTGGGAAGGCCGGCGATATCGATGTTGTCCTTCACGGCGAGGAGCAGCCCCGCGAGCGGCAACCGCTCACCCCGGGCGAGCCGGTCCTCGAGCGCGACGGCCTCCGCCAGGACCTCGGCCTCGGTGCGCAGGGTGATCCAGATTTCGGGCCGGTCGTATTCGCGGATGGTCCGGTAGGCGCGGGCCACCTTCTCGGCCGGGCCGGCCGGAGCCGGGGCCGGCGGATCCACTAGCGGTAGTTGCTCCATGGTCATTGCGCTCCTTCGGTGTCGATGGCGACCAGAGGTGCGCCGGTGGTGACTTGATCGCCCGCCGCGACGGCGATGGTGTGCACGGTGCCGGAGACCTCCGCGACCACCGGCAGTTCCATCTTCATCGCCTCGAGGACGAGCAGGGTGGTGCCGGCTTCGACGTGATCGCCCACGGCGACCTCCACCCGCCAGACATTGGCCATCATCGGTGCCGTCACCGGATGGGTGCCCGCGGGCAGGTCGAGGTCTTCGGCGGGTTCGGGTTCGGCGGCGAGATCGGCCTGGGCGTTGAGTTCGCCGCTCGCCTCCCAGCGCTGTCGTTCGGCGGCGAACGCGGCCTGCCGGTGTTGTTCGGTGGCGGCGATATCGGCCGAGTTCTCGGTGAGGAACGCGAGATGTTCGGCCATGGCGAATTCGCCCACACTGGTGCGCATCTCGTATCGCCCCGCCGCCATCTCGGCACGCAGCTCGAGCAGTTCATCGGCCGCCACCGGATACCAGCTGATCCGGTCGAAGAACCGGAACAGCCACGGTTTACCGGATTCGAACGGTGCGCGCTGCCGGTACCCGGACCAGATCGGGAGGGTGCGGCCGACGAGCTGATAGCCGCCGGGGGATTCCATGCCGTAGACGCAGAGGTACTTGCCGCCGATACCGACCGCGTCGGACGGGGTCCAGGTGCGGGCGGGGTTGTACTTGGTGGTCACCAGGCGGTGACGGGGGTCGAGCGGGACGGCCAGCGGCGCGCCGAGGTAGACGTCGCCGAGACCGAGCACCATGTACTGGGCGTCGAAGACGATATCGCGTACGTCCGCGACGCTGTCCAGGCCGTTGATCCGGCGGATGAACTCGATATTCGACGGCAGCCAAGGTGCTTCGGCCCGGACACCGCGCCCGTAGCGTTCGATGGCCGCCGCGATGGTGGGGTCGTCGAAGGAAAGCGGTAATTCGAGATGCCGGCTCGGGACCCGCAGGGCGGCGGTATCGGGGATATCGTCCTCGAGTTCACCGAGCAGGCGCACCACGGTGCGCTGGTCGATGACATCGGGATCGAAGTGCAGATGCAGGGAGCGCACACCGGGCGTGATATCGATCAGACCGGGGATGGACGCCTGTTCGAGGCGTTCGCTCAGCGCGTGGACGCGCATCCGCAGACCCAGATCCAGTTCCATCGGGCCGTATTCGATCATCACGTTGTCGTCGCCGCCGCGCAGGTATTTGACCTCGGGGGTGCCGGTACCGGCATCGCGGCGGCCCAGGACCCCGTTGTCGGTCTCCCGCGGCCCGAGGAGTTCGGGACCGGGCAGACCGCGGCCGCGCAGGGCGGGCGAGGAACGGAACGCGCCGGTGCGTTCGTCGGCGACCGGGACGAAACGCACCCTGTCGCCCGGGCGCATCTGACCGAGTTTCCAGCGGTGCGCGGAGATCACGGTCAGCGGGCAGGCGAAACCGCCCAGGCTGGGACCGTCGGGACCCAGCAGGATCGGGGTATCGCCGGAAAGGTTCAGGGCGCCGACACTGTAGGGGCAGTCGTGCAGGTTGGAGGGGTGCAGCCCGGCATCGCCGCCGTCGGTGCGCGACCAGGTCGGTTTCGGACCGGCCAGCCGCAGGCCGGTGCGATTGGCGTGGGCCTGCACCTGCCAGGTGGCGTCGTAGAACTGGGCGATATCGGCGGGCGTGAAATAGTCGGGGGCGGGCTGCGGACCCTCACCGACCCCGACGTACCAGGTGTGGCCGAATTCGGGGCGTTCGCCGGCCGGGACGGGCGCGGGATCGAGCAGCCCCCCGGCATCGGGTTTGATACCGAGAATATCGCCGGCCGCGACGGCTCGGCCGGTGATACCGCCGAATCCGCCGAGGGTGAAAGTGGCCGCGCTGCCGTGGTAATCGGGGGCGAGGATACCGCCGCGGACGGCGAGATAGGTACGCAGCCCGGTGTCGTGGGGCGCGCCGATATCGAGGACCGAACCGGCGGGGACGGTGACCGGTTCCCACATGGGAACCGGTTCGTCGTCCACGGTCACCGGGGCTTCGGCGCCGGTGACGCAGACGACCGTGGTATCGGTGACCCGGATCCGCGGTCCCAGCAGGGTGGCCTCGAGACCGTTCTCGCCCAGCGAGTTGCCGACGGCGTGGTTCGCGAGGCGGAAGGACAGATCGTCGAATGCGCCCGACGGCGGGATGCCCACGTTCCAGAGCCCGAGGCGGCCCGGGAAATCCTGGATGGTGGTGGAAACTCCGGCGCGCAGGATCTCCAGCCGGGGGCGGACGGTGGCCAGCTCGCCGAGGGTCGCGGTGGTGTGCCGGGCGTCGAGCATGGGGGAACTGGTCGCGGCGGCGCGGAGCTGGGGCAGGTTGGTGGTGATACCGAACATGCGGGTTTCGTCGAGTGCCGCACGCAACCGGTGCAACGCCTC
>JABFXT010000060.1 GCA_013361595.1 Nocardia sp.
GGCGGTCCGCCGCCACGGCGCCCGGGTGGCCGTTCCGGCGGCCCCGGCGGCCCGGACGGGCGTGGCCCGGCACAAAAACGCCGGAACTGGTGGAAGATCGCGCGCAGGACCGCATACGTGCTGGTCGCGCTCGCCATCGTGGTTCCCAGCACGGTGTTCCTGATCGCCTACTCCACCGTATCGGTGCCCGAACCGGGCGATATCCAGAACAACCAGGTCGCAACGATTCTCGCCGCCGACGGCGAAACCGAGATCACCCGTGTGGTTCCGCCGCAGGGCAACCGGACCGATGTGACGATCGATCAGATTCCGCCCCATGTGCGCAACGCCGTGATCGCCGCCGAGGACCGGGACTTCTACAGCAACCCCGGTTTCTCGATCTCCGGTTTCGCCCGCGCCGCCCGGGACAATGTGCTCGGGCGCGAAAGCGCCGGTGGTGGTTCGACGATCACCCAGCAGTATGTGAAGAACGCGCTCGTCGGTGACGAACGCAGCCTCACCCGTAAGCTGCACGAGCTGGTCATCTCGGCGAAGATGGCCCGGCAGTGGAGCAAGGACGAGATCCTCACCGCCTACCTGAACACCATCTATTTCGGGCGCGGCGCCTACGGTATCGATGCCGCGGCCAAGGCGTATTTCGCCAAGCCGGTGGCCGAGCTGAGCCCCGCCGAGGGCGCGGTACTCGCCGCCACCATCCAGCTGCCGTCGCTGCTGGATCCGGAGTCCAATCCCGAGGGCGCGAAGTCCCGCTGGAACTACGTGCTCGACGGTATGGTCTCCGGCGGGAACCTGAACCCCACCGAACGCGCGGGTATGACCTACCCCCAGGTGGTGTCGTCGGCGGCGGCCGGTCAGAAGACCGAGTCATCGGGTCCGGAGGGTCATATCAAAGCGCAGGTGCTGCGCGAACTCTCCGAGGCCGGGATCAGCGAACAGCAGCTGAACACGGCGGGCCTGGAGATCACCACCACCATCGACGCGAAAGCACAGCAGGCGGCGGTGGACTCCGCGCGCAAGAACATGGAGGGCGAGCCCGACAAACTGCGGACCGCGGTGACCTCCATCGACCCGAAAACAGGCGCGGTGCGCGCCTATTACGGTGGCGAGGACGGTTACGGATACGACTTCGCGAACGCCGCGCTGCAGACCGGCTCCTCGTTCAAGGTGGTCGGCTTGGCCCAGAACCTGGAGAACGGTATCCCGCTGTCGCAGATGTACGACAGCTCGCCGATCACGGTGAACGGTATCGAGATCACCAACGTCGAGGGCGAGCAGTGCGGGGTCTGCACCATCGCCGAAGCGCTCAAACGCTCGCTGAACACCAGCTTCTACCGGATGCAGCTGGAAATGCAGAACGGCCCACAGAAGATCGCCGATATGGGTCACAAACTGGGCATTCCCGAAGAGCTTCCGGGAGTCGGCCCCACCCTCACCGAGCCCGGCGGCGCCGGCCCGAACAACGGAATCGTGCTCGGCCAGTACCAGGCCCGTCCGCTGGATATGGCCTCGGCCTACGCGACGCTGGCCGCATCGGGTATGTACCACAAGCCACATTTCGTGACCAAGGTCGTATCCGCGGACGGTACGGTGCTGCTCGATCGTGGTGACGTGGCCGGCGAGCGGCGGGTCTCCGAAGCCGTCGCCGACAATGTCACGGCGGCCATGGAACCGATCGCCGGGTATTCACGCAACCACGGGCTCGCCGGCGGTCGTGCCTCGGCAGCCAAGACCGGCACCGCCCAGCTGGGTGACACCGGGGAGAACAAGGACGTGTGGATGGTGGGCTACACGCCGTCGCTGTCCACCGCCGTCTGGGTGGGCAGCACCGACAACTCTCCACTGCGCAACTACGGTGGCGCGATGATCTACGGTTCCGGCCTGGCGTCGGATATCTGGAAGGGGACGATGGACGGCGCGCTCGAGGGCACGCCCAACGAGAAGTTCCCCAAACCCGCGCCGATCAAGGGCCAGGCCGGTGTACCGAAGTGGACCGCCCCCTATACCGCGCCGTCCACCACGATGCCGACCTTCGAGCCGCCGGTGGTGATCCAGCCGAGCCAGGTGGAGATCCTGCCCGGTATCACCATCCCGGTGCCCGGAATGCAGCCCAACCCGCGTAGCCAGCAGCAGCCACAGAATCAGCCGCAGGGCAACGGAGAGGGGCCGATGCCCGGGCAGCCGACCGCCGGCCAGACCAGTACGGCCCCGACGGCCACCCAGGCACCCAGCGCGGGCGGCGGCACCGACACCTCCGGTGACGGCGGCGACGACGGAGACGACAGCCGCCCGAGCCCCGGCGGATAAACCCGCAATACTGTCCGGGGCTCCGGCTCGGTCCGGGCCGGGACCCCGGTAACAGGTAACGTCGGGTGCCGTGAGCGAGCAGCGACCGGTGGGTGGGCCGGACGAAGGTGTAGGTCCCGGAAACGGGCGGACCGGCCGGGCCGACACAGCCGGTTACGATTCGCCCGCCACGCTCGCCCGCGACCTGCGCTCGGCCGACGGGCGCGACAAACCGAGCCGCAACGATTCCATGACCGCCCAGCTGTGCACGGTCGTGGGCGGCCCGGTCGGCGATCACGCGCTGATCGGGCGCGCCCGATTCTGGACGCCGATGCGGGTGCTGCTGGCGTTCGCGGTGGTCTTCCTGGCGTTCGGCTGGTTCGCGAAGGCCGGATGTATCCAGCAGACCACCACCTCGGACGGCCTGCTCACCCTCGACTGGAACAACGGCCGCCAGTACACCGCCATGTGCTACTCCGACACGGTGCCGCTCTACGGCGCCGAACGGCTCAACGAGGGCGCGTTCCCGTACAAGAAATCCTGGGTGGAGGAGACCCCCGGCGGCGGTACCGAGGTCCGCCATATGGAATATCCGGTGCTGTCGGGCATGTACCAGTACGTCTCGATGCTGGTGGCCAAGAGCTGGGATGCCAGCCCGCTGCCGGGTGCGTTGCAGGTGGTCCTGTACTTCAATGTGGTGGCGCTGGGGTTGTCGGCGGCGTGGCTCGTCACCATCTGGGCAACCGCCCTGCTGTCCGGGCGGCGCGTCTGGGATGCGGCGCTGGTGGCCTGCTCACCGCTGGTGATCGTGCACGGCTTCACCAACTTCGACTTTCTCGCGACCGCTTTCGCCGCGCTGGGCCTGCTCGCGTGGGCGCGGCGCCGGCCCCTGCTGGCCGGGATCCTGCTGGGTCTGGGCGGTGCGGCGAAGCTGTATCCGCTGCTGCTGCTCGGCCCGATCGTGGTGTTGTGCCTGCGCGCCGACCCGATGCAGCGCACCCCACGGGCACACCAGGCCACCCGGTTGCGCGATATCGACAGTGTCGCGGCACTGCGCACCTGGCTCGAGGAACTCCCGGCCCGGACCCGGTTGTTGGGCGCCCGGCCACTGGGCGCGGCCGGCCTGACCGTCGGCGGCGCCCTGGGCACCTGGGCACTGGTCAACCTGCCGATCGCCCTGCTGTACCCGGACGGCTGGCGGGAGTTCTTCCGGCTCAACACCACGCGCCACGCCGATCCCGATTCCCTCTACAACGTCGTGGTGTCGTTCACCGACTGGTCCGGTTTCGACGGTGTGCTGCGGCACGGCGAGCCGCCCACGATCCTCAACCTCGTCTCGCTGCTGCTGTTCGTCGCGGCCTGTCTGGGCATCGCCTATATCGGCCTGACCGCCCCGCGACGCCCCCGGCTGGCCCAGCTGTGCTTCCTGGTGATCGCCGCGTTCCTGCTGACGAACAAGGTGTGGAGCCCCCAGTATTCGCTCTGGCTGGTACCGATCGCGGTGTTGGCGCTACCGCATCGCCGTGTCCTGCTGGCCTGGATGACGATCGACGCGCTGGTCTGGGTGCCGCGCATGTTCTATTACCTCGGGGTGGACCGTAAGGGCCTGCCCGAGCAGTGGTTCACCGCGACGGTACTGCTGCGCGATCTCGCGGTGATCGGATTGTGTGCCCTGATCATCCGGCAGATCTACCGGCCCGAACAGGATCTGGTGCGCCGCGACCGAGTGGACGACCCGGTCGGCGGGGTGGTCGACGACGCCGGCGATCCACTGCTGCCGTGGCTGCCCGAGATACTACGGCCCAGGATCTCCCGGGAAACGCATTGGACCGGCGCGGTCGCCGCGAAACATGTCCGGCCGCGGGAGCCCGCGGTCGCGGCAGCCGCGAGCCCGTCGGCCCAGACGAACAGCGGATCCGAACGCCCGCCCGCCCGCCTGGGCTGAGAGGGTCAGTACGGAAGCCCGTTGGGGTAGCAGACCGGACGCCATAGCGTTCCGCAGAAGAAGTTGTTCAGATCGGCCGAGCCGCTGGCGATCACGCCGTTGCCGATCGTCTGCGTATCGATCGGCTGCGCCTCGTACGGCCGGAGCTCGATCGCCCGGGTTTCCGTCGGTGCCTGCGCCTGTGCGGGAGCCACGGACAACAGCGCCGCACCGGCCAGCAGCGCACCCGCGACGAGGGAGCGGTTGACTCGCATCATTTCGAACCGATCTTTCGAATTGGATCCGGCCACGGATATGACCTCGGTGACTCATCGATCACCTCGCTCCGGCCGTTACAGAACCGAAATCACTGCATCGCAACCGAACTGGGTCGATGCCGGGTGATCGATCCGGACGCCGGGTCCCGGTGTCCACCGCCGAGTCGCCTATCGGACCGTCGCGTCCACCGCGGACGCGACGACGGCCACCTGATCCGGTACCCCGAAAGGGCAGCGCGGACCAGGTGGCCGCTGTACAGATCGCCGCCGACCCGACGGGCGACCGATCCACCGAACGCGCGAACGGCGATCGGTGGATGGCCACCGATCGCCTTTCGTCGTCATGGATTCGTCATCGCGCGAACGTCTTACGCAGATCGGTGACCGTGGCACGGCGCTCATAGGCGATCCAGGCGAAGATCGCGGCGAGCACCAGCGGGAAGATCGCCATGGCGGGCTCACCGGCCAGGAAGGCCTGGGTCCCGGCGGCGAGCACGGTGAGAACGGACAGACCCGCGGCGGCCAGGGCACTGAGCCGCGGCACCATCAGGCCGATACCGCCCGCGACCTCCACGACTCCGATGAAGATGAGCAGCCCGAACGGGATGGTCAGATTCTCGGGCGCATTCT
>JABFXT010000759.1 GCA_013361595.1 Nocardia sp.
TTGGGCAGGCTGGCGGCCGCCAGTTTGCCGCGCTGCGCGGTACTGCCGGCACTCGCTTCGCGGAGGGAAGTGGTGCCCTGCTCACCATCGCGCGAACCACCGGCCATGGCATTGCCCGGCTGCCGCTGCGGCAGCCCACCCGCGCCCAGCGGCGCGGGGGTGGACGGACGCTCCGGCGGTTTGGGCCGTTCGACGGCCGGGAGCGGACCGCTCATGCCGGGGTCGACGGTGACCATCATGTTGCCGGCCGCGGTACGGCTGATCCCGCGGGTCTGCATGGACGATCCGGATCCACCCGGACCGTTGCGCAACAGGGCGGCGGCGGCCTCGTCCGGGGATTCCTCGGGCTTCTTCTTCCCGGTGTCGTTCGCGACCAGCGGCTGTGGACCGGAACCGGTCGCCAGCGGGAGGATCTGGGTCTCCCCGGCGACGATCAGACTCATCGGCACGTGCACGGTGACCGTGACACCCGGGTCACGGGCGGTATCGAAGGTCGGCCGCAGCCGTACGTTGAGACCGTGCCGTTCGGCGAGCCGACCCACCACGAAAAGACCCATGTGACGGGCGGTGTCCGGCCCGGGTTCAGCCGTGTTCTCCAGGCGGCGGTTGATCTCGGCCATCTCGCTCGGCGGCATACCGATACCGCGGTCGGCGACCTCGATGAGCAGACCCTGATCGTGTGCCTGCGCGAAGGTGAACTTCACATCCGTTTCCGGCGGCGAGGCACGCAGCGCGTTGTCCAGGAGTTCGGCGAACAGATGCGCCATATCGGAGGCGGCCGGTTCGATCAGCGCACCGCGCGGAGTGGCGCCGAGCTTGACCCGCTCGTAGTCCTCGACCTCGGAGATCGCGGCGCGCAGCACGTCGGCGATCTCGACGGGCGCGGATTTGGCGCGACGCTGTTTCGTACCGGCGAGAATCAGGAGGTTGTCGCCGTTACGGCGCATACGCGCGGCGAGGTGGTCCAGCCGGAAGAGGTTCTCCAGCAGGCGCGGGTCCTTCTCGTCGTACTCCATCGCCTCGATGAGGCTCAGCTGATGGTCGACAAGGGATTTACTGCGTCGGGCCAGGGTCTCGAACATATCGTTGACCTGGGAACGCATCTGCGCCTGATCACTGGCCAGACGCAACGCCTGACCGTGGATATCGTCGATCGCGCGCGCGAGCTGACCGATCTCCTCCTCGGACCGGATGGGCATCGGTTCGAGCGGCACTTCCTCCGGGGAGGCACCGGTACGGAGCTGGGCGACCTCGTCGGGCAGGTCGCTTTCGGCCACGCGCAGCGCGGCAAGGCGCAGCCGGTGCAGCGGCACGATCATCGACCGGGCCACGAAGACGGCGAGCAACAGCGCCGCGAGGATCGTCAACAGCACGACGATCGAGTAGACGACCGCGTCGGACAGGGCCTTGTCGGCCAGTTTCCGTACCCCGTCGTCGATCGAGGACGTGGCCTCGGCGATCAGTTTGTCGGTGGTCGTGGTGCTGTCCAGCAGAGACTGCCGGGCCTCGCCCAGCGGCAGCCGACCGGCCTGCGCCTCGGGCGTCTCGAGCATCGCGGAACGGCTGTCGATGCCCTGGCGCAGGATCGCGATATCGGGATCCTCGGCGTTGTAACGCTGGCTCAGAATGTTGAGCAGCGCGCGTTCGGTATTGGTCGCGGTGCGGTAGGCCTGCTCACCGGTCTCCTGGTTGCGCAGGAGTTCGGCGGCGGCGGTGATCTCACCGACCATGGTGGAACGCAGGTTCAGCGCGTCGACGAGACGGAGTTTCGCCGGGTCGATCGACGCGTCGCCGACCTCCCCGAGAATGGCCTCCACGGCCCGGACACCCGCGTTACGGGCCTTGTCCAGTACCTGCACGGCCTGATCCGGCGGCAGATTCGACGGCGCCATACCGCCGGCGCGAACGCCCTTCGCCTGATCGATCATCTCCGTCAGCGCCTGCCGCGCGGCCGGTAGATCGTCGAGCTCGCCGACGGAGGCTTCGGCCGCGGCGATCGCCTTGTCGAGCGCGGTCAGATTGTCCTCGGTGACCATCGACCGGCCCGGCGCAATGGCGATCACCTGAGAACCCGCCGTCGCGGACGTGGCCGTACTGAGATCGAGAACGGAAGGAACGAGGCTGACATTCTCGGAGGCGGAACCCAGCCGGTTCGCGTTGCTCCATTCCGCCGAGATCCTGGACACGCCGAGCCCGACCGCGACCGCCAACGGCACAGCCAGCACGGCCGTAACCTTCCAGCGAAGGTCCCAGTTACTCAGCGCCCAGCGCTTAGTGCCGGACCTAGCGGCGTCACGCATTCCCACTCACTTTCCAACCTGGCCCCAGCCATGCACCATCAGCGGAACTCCACACTCGCATAGTGGCTCGACGGGTGGAGCTGCCCGTGGGTCGCGGCTGGCCGAGAAATTGCGTCTACGACGGACCGAATTTGTGTCATCAGATTCTAACGGATCAATAACTTCTTGGTGTACTCAGCCCGGGTTCACGCACATTGACCAGCCGGTTACAGGCATAAGCCATGGTCGCGACACCCGATGGGGGGTCGCGTGAAGTCTGCCACAATCGTGCTGATCTATCGAGGCGAGGATTGCTGCGAGGCTAGGGAGCACGGGTGAACGCGAGGAACGAGTATCGACCGGTCTATCAGACCAGTCTGGTCGATCCGGCCGAGTTCTGGACCCGCGCAGCCTCGGCGATCGATTGGGATCTACCCCCTGACCAGGCTCTCGACACCGACAGGCGAACGTCGCGCTGGTTCCCGGGCGCCCGCCTCAACACCTGCTACAACGCCCTCGACCGGCATATCGAAGCGGGTCGCGCGGAACAGGCGGCGTTGATCTACGACTCGGCGATGACCGGTACGAAACAAGTTTTCAGCTATTCCGAACTCCGCGACGAAGTGGCCCGATTCGCCGGCGCCATGCGCGACCTCGGCGTAACCGCCGGTGACCGGGTCGTGATCTACCTGCCGATGATCCCCGAAGCAGTGATCGCGATGCTGGCCTGTGCCCGGATCGGCGCTGTTCACTCGGTGGTATTCGGTGGATTCGCCGCTCCCGAACTGGCCGCCCGCCTCGACGATGCCGAACCTGTCCTGATCGTGACGGCGTCAGGGGGGCTGGAACCGAACCGCCGCATCGCCTATCCACCCATCGTGGGCGAAGCGCTCGCACTCGCCGGCACCACCGCCCCGCGAACCGTCCTGGTGAAACAGCGTGCCGACTTCCCCGAACACAACGGGAATCCGGCCGCCGACAGTTCCGTTCGGTGGCTGGATTGGGACGCCACGGTCCGCGATGCCGAACCCGCCGAACCCGTTTCGGTGGCGGCGACAGATCCGCTGTACGTCCTGTACACCTCGGGCACGACCGGTAAACCGAAGGGTGTGGTCCGCGACAACGGCGGACATGCCGTCGCCCTGACCTGGTCGATGCGCAATATCTACGATGTCGGTCCGGGACAGGTCATCTGGGCCGCCTCCGATGTCGGCTGGGTCGTCGGCCACTCCTACATCGTCTACGCGCCCCTGCTGGCAGGCGCGACCACACTTCTCTACGAGGGCAAACCGGTGGGCACCCCGGACGCCGGCGCCTTCTGGCGCGTGGTGGCCGAACACCGGGTGCACACCCTGTTCACCGCGCCCACCGCCCTGCGTGCGATCCGCCGCGCCGACCCCGGCGCCACCCTCGCCCGCGATCACGACCTCAGCTCGCTACACGCACTGTTCTGCGCAGGTGAACGGCTCGATCCGGCCACCTATCGGTGGGCCGACGAAACCCTGCTGGCGGACCGCGAGGACTGTCCGGTGGTAGACCACTGGTGGCAGACCGAGACCGGCTGGCCCATCTGCGCCAACCCGCTCGGCCTGCAACAACTACCGATCAAACCGGGCTCGGCCTCGGTCCCCGTACCCGGCTACCGGTTGCGGGTACTGGACTCCTCCGGCAACCCGGTCGCCGCCGGCGCCGAAGGCAATATCGTCATCGGCCTGCCCCTGCCCCCCGGCGCGCTCACCGGACTGTGGCGCGACGAAGAACGCTACCGCCGGTCCTACCTATCGGCGTATCCCGGCCATTTCCTCACCGGCGATTCCGGCTATTTCGACGAGGACGGATACCTGTTCGTCCTCGGCCGCAGCGACGACGTGATCAATATGGCCGGGCACCGCCTTTCCGCAGGCAGTATCGAAGCCGCCGTCGCCGGACACGACGCCGTCGCCGAATGCGCGGTGATCGGACTGCCCGACGAACTCAAAGGACAACGCCCCATCGCTTATGTGGTCCTCAAAGCCGACGCCGTCGTCGACTCCGAAAGCCTGCGCGACGAATTGAGCGAACGCGTCCGGAAACAAATAGGTCCGGTGGCCGGTCTCTACGACGCCGTCGTCGTACCCGCCCTACCCAAAACCCGATCCGGCAAGATCCTGCGCAAAACCCTGCGCCTGATGACCGCGGGTGAAAACTACGAAATACCCGCCACTATCGAAGATCCCACCGTCCTCGACGAACTCGCCCGAATCGTGCGACCCGCACAAAACTCAAACTCCTCTTAAGAAACCCTCAGAGGTCGGCCATGCGGGGGCAATACGGTCTGAGGCAGTCCACGAGCCCCGGCTCGAAACGACAACGGTAGGAGGCAGTAAACCCCATGGCACACTCCACGACACGGCACCGCGGCAAGCTCGGCGCAACCACCCTCGCCCTGGGCGCGGCAGCAGCGGTCACCGCGTTCCTGAGCCCCGCGGTCGCCTCCGCGGCACCGACGGATTTCGCCGAACCGCTGATCACCAGCGACTGTTCCTTCGCCCAGGTCGACGCCGCCCTCCACGCACAAGCCCCGGAAATGGCGGCCATGCTGGACAACAACCCCGATATGAAGGCACAACTGCAGAGCAAGTTCGATCAGCCCGTCGAACAACGTCGCGCCGAACTGCAGCAATACATCGAACAGAACCCGGAGCAGGCGCAGCAGGCCGAGAACGACCCCAACTCCCAGCAACTCCGGGCGACCCTCCAGGGCGTGGCAGATACCTGCCACAACTACTGAGTTTTCGGCGCCGCCTGCGGCGGCGCGGGGTTGAGGCCCCCTTGGTCTCGCCGTTCAGGCC
>JABFXT010000241.1 GCA_013361595.1 Nocardia sp.
TCCTGATCGGTCAGCGAATCGGCGATCTGGCGGGTGACGTAGATGGTCTGGTTGGTACCGCTCTGCGCCGGATCGGAGCAGGTCGGCGCCTGGGAGAGTCCGTACCGCAGGGTTCCGCCGGGCTGCGGCGGACCGCTGACTGCGGCCGGGTCCACCCCGCTCCCGCACGCCGCGAGGGCGAACGTGGCGGCGACTACCCCGAACAGGGCTACGGGTCGTTTCATCGAGTTCTCCGGATCGCACCGCGCCGGCGACCGGCCGCGGCATCGTCGGGCCGGGGGGCCGCCGACGGGGCGGTCTCCCGGTTGCTGAAAAAGACGTTAGAGAGCGGCCGGCGCAGCGTCGCCGGTCTCGATCACTCTGAATCCAAACCTTGGGCACGGCCGCCCGCCGCCGCCCCCGGTCGGGCCCCGACACCGTGCGGAGGACGCGACCGGGACACCGGGTTGCGGATCACCTGTCGTACCGGGCCGGCGGTGGTCTGCCCCCGGGTCCGGCGGATATCGCCGGACCCCGGGCGCATTCCGTGGCCACCACGAATATCTCGGTTGCCATCGACTGCATCCCTCATCTCTCGTTGCAGTACGACGAAAGATGCCAGGGCGACCCCGCCGTGGACAGGCCAGGAATCACCGCGATTCGGGGAATCACCGCGATCCGAATCGGTGACGTCGTCGACAGCCCGCTTCCGCGGAACGGAGTCCCCGGTGTTGCCCAGAGCACATGCGCCGGGATATTCTCGGTTTGTTTAGCGCAGGCTAACCTTAGTAATTCTGTTGTGGATGAGGTCGAGCAGTGGAATTGAACCGCCGTCAGATATTCAAGGCAGGGTTGGGCCTCGGTGCCGTTCTGGTGCTGGCCGATTGTGGTGGCGGGACATCCCCGGCCGGCCGTGTGAGCGGACCGCCGCAACGTGGCGGCACGCTGCGTGTGGGTGCCATCGGCAAATCATCCAAGACCGAACGAGATCCGCACCAGACGATCAGCAACGAGAGCGACTTCCTCATCATGTCGCTCGTCTACGACGCGCTGACCGTCCCGGGTACCGACCCCAATGTCGCGCCCAGGCTCGCCTCCAGATGGGGATCGGATCGCGAACAACGCAATTGGACTTTCACCATCGCGGACGGCGCACGTTTCCACGACGGTCGCCCGGTCACGTCCGACGATGTCGTGTGGTCACTTCGCCGGCTCCGTGAAATCGCGGGTGAAACGAAAGTTCCGGTGGCCTCTGTCGACGACATCAAGGCCGCCGGGCCGCATGCTGTCGAGCTGACCTGCGCAGCGCCGAACAGCCAGCTGCCCATGCTGCTCCGCATGATGACCTTCGCAGTCCCGAAGGGAACGACCGACTTCGCGCGAGCCGTCGGCTCGGGGCCGTTCCGGCTCGAGTCCTACAGCAACGGCAACGCGCGCCTGGTGCGCAACGACGGGTGGCACGGCGGTGCTCCACTACTCGACGTGATCGAAGTGACGCTGTTCGAGAGCCCCGAATCCATGGCCAACGCGATCTTGGCAGGACAGATCGATCTCGCCTCGAGCGTCGGTGCGGTAGCAGGGCGGATGGCGGAGACCCGCGACGGACTTCAAGTCCTCCGGCGACCCGACGACGTGGCGGTCGCTATCGCGATGAGAACCTCCGACGGCCCCTTCGCCGACCCGCGCGTGCGGGAAGCGCTGCGTCTGGCCGTCGATCGTGAAGCTATGGTGGCACAAGTTCTTTCGGGCTACGGCGCCGTCGCCAACGATATCCTGGGCACCGCGGATCCGACCTACGATACTGCGCTCCCGCAGCGATCCCGTGATCTGGATCGCGCCAGGACGCTGCTCGCCGAAACGAAATTCGACACCGGCCGGACCTACCAGCTGGTGACGAAGCAGGAAGCCGCGGGCGAGGTCGAGTCGGCGAAGGTCTTCGCGAACCAGGTCGCGGAGATCGGCCTCGATATCGAGGTCGTGGTGCAGGAGGCCAACGCGTTCTACGACTACACCTGGCTCAAAGCACCGCTGTACACGGTCAACTGGGGCACCAACGATTCGATCATGTTCTACGCCAGCAAGGTCATGTCTTCACGCACAGAATGGAATGAGACCGACTTCCACGACGCGTTCTTCGACCAGGCCTATGCCGCCGCACTCGCCGCGGCGCCCGGCACGGGTTTCACTGATGCCAGTCACGCGATCCAGCGGATTCAGTACGACCGGGGCGGCTACATCGTGTGGGGTATGGCCGACGGCATCGATATCGCCTCGACCGCCGTCCAGGACCTCCCGAAGCTCGGTGGCTACGGTCGCGTCCAACTCGAGCGTGTGTGGTTGTCGAATTGATCGCCTTCACCGGTGTCGTCGCACGGCGAATCGGGCTGCTGACCGTCCTGCTCGCCGTCGTGTTCGTCGTTGTCGACCTGCTGCCGGGTAACACCGCACGCGCAGTACTCGGCCGTGACGCGAGCAACGAGCAGGTCGCGGCCAAAGAGCACGAACTGGGATCGGACCGGCCGCTGCCGGTCCGGTTCTGGGAATGGTTCAGCGGCGCCGCGACCGGCGACTTCGGCACGACCGCCCGCGGCCGATCCGTCAACGAACTCCTCGCGGCCTCATTCCCGCAGACCCTGCTCCTGGCCTCGCTCGCGCTGCTCGCGACGATCGTGATCTCGCTACTGCTCGGCGCGTGGTGGGCGGCCCGTCCCGGCAGCCTCCTGGCAAGGGTGCTGCAGCCGGGATCGGCGTTCGTGATCGCTGTGCCGGAATTCGTCGTCGCGACGATGCTGGTGCTGGTTTTCTCGCTCTGGCTGGACTGGTTACCCGCGGTAACGTTCACCGACCGGTCCGGGTACCCCGCGAGCGCGCAGATGCTCATCCTGCCCGTTCTGGCCCTGGCCATCCCGCAGGCCGGGTGGAATCTACGCGTCGTCCGCGGCGCGTTGACCGACGCCGGCAGCGCCCCACACGTCGACAGCGCCATCCTCAACGGACTGCCAGAACGTACGGTGCTGCTCCGGCACATCCTGCCTTTCGCGCTACCGACCATCGCGATGTCGCTGGCCACCTCGGTCGGCACTTTGTTCGGGGGCGCGCTCGTCGTCGAGACGATCTTCAACTATCCGGGAATGGGCGCCATGATCGCCGGATCCGTCGCCGACCGCGACACCGCGCTGGTGGCAGCGGTCGTCGCGCTCACCGGGACCACCATCATGTGCATCCTCCTGATAGCCGACGCCATCCGAGCCTGGTCGAATCGCGGGCGCCCATGACCACCGCCCCTGCTCTCGCCCGCCCGACGAGTACACGACGGCTGTGGCTCACTGCGCTACCGGCCGTCGTCGTGGTCGTCCCGGCCGTAGTCGGGCCTTTGTTCGCCCCGTACCCGGTCGACCACGCTGTGGGTATCACGTTCGAAAAGCCCCACAGCGGAGCATGGCTGGGCGGCGACCGGCTCGGCCGCGACGTCCTCAGCCAGTTGCTGCACGGCGGTTGGGGATTGCTGCTGATAGCCACGGTCATCGCAGTTCTCGTGACGGCGTTCGCCGCTGTACTGGGATCGGTCGCGGCGCTGTATCCCCGAGCCGGGGCATGGATCGAGCGAACCGCGGATCTGGGCATGCTCCTTCCCCCGGTCCTCGCGATCCTGCTGTTCATGCTGTCGTGGCCGGAATCGGGAACCGTAGGGCTGGTGGTCGTCTCCGTGGCGGCGGGCACGCCCTACACCGCGCGTGTCTTCGCGGCAGCGGCCGGCGGCATCGCAGCATCCGGTTTCATCGAAGCCGCCCGGGGACGCGGCGAGACGCCCACCTACCTGGTGTTCCGGGAACTGCTACCCAATCTCCGGGAAACGCTGCTCACTCAATTGGGCCTGCGATTCGTCGAGGCGATGTATCTCGTCAGCACGGCCGCGTTCCTCCAACTGCCGACCACGCTCGGCGAGGCCAACTGGGCGGTCATGGTCCGCGAGAACGCATCCGGAATCCTGCTAAACCCCGCAGCGGTGCTGGCACCGAGCCTGGCAATCGGGCTGCTGGCAGTCAGTGTGAACACCGCGGTTGCGATGTTCGGCCGAGGAAGGCGCGCGGTATGACCGACCGAACGGTGATCGAGACCGGCAAGATTCTGGTCGACGAGTTGTCCGTGCACGCAACATCGGGAATCGAACTGCTGGCCCCGACCTCTTTGCGGGTGCCACCGGGGAGCATCACCGCTGTCACCGGTGCCTCCGGCGCGGGCAAGACGACGCTGATGCGGGCAGTACTCGGCCACCTCGCCGCCGGCACCACACGGTCGAGTGGTGCCGTGCGCGTGTGCGGCCAGGATGTCTTCGCTCTGGAGCCGGCGGCGCTCCAGACCTTCCGCCGCGCCCGAACCGCCTTCGTCGGCCAGGACCCCGGAGCGGCGCTGAATCCGACCATGCGGATTCGGTCCCACTTCACCGAAGCGGTGGGCAGGCGAACGGACACCGATTTCACCGCCGCCCTCGGACGAGTGGGACTACCCGGCCACTTTCTGCACCGCCGGCCGGGAGAACTGTCCGGCGGCGAGCAACGTCGGGTGGCGCTCGCACTCGCCCTGGTTCGCCGAGTCGAGGTCGTCGTCGTCGACGAGCCGATTGCCGGATTGCACGGACAACTGCGTAACGAGATCGGTGATCTCCTGCGTACCCTCGCCACCCACGACGATGTCGCGGTGGTGGTATCGGGCCACGACACGGCCGCCTTGCATCGGATAGCCGATGACGTCGTCCACCTCGGTGAGTCACCGAAATCGCCGCAGCGGCCCGCGAGCCCCGCCCGGTGCCCCGTGCCCGCGGGGGCACCCGCGTTGCAGGCCCGATCGATCTCCGCTGTCGAGGGTGGCCGGACACTGCTCGATTCGGTCGACCTCGCGGTCGCGGCCGGTCATGCTGTCTGCGTAGTCGGCCCATCAGGGGCGGGAAAGACGACCCTGGCCCGAGTGCTGGCCGGACTGCACTCCGCCGCGTCGGGCACGGTGGAAGTCAGCGGCCGCCGCATTCCGGTCGGCCGGGCGCGGCGATCACGGCGCGATCGGCGACGGGTCCAGCTCATCCCGCAGAATCCACTGTCCACACTCAATCCGAAACACACCGAGAT
>JABFXT010000608.1 GCA_013361595.1 Nocardia sp.
CCGGAACCACCATTTTCGTAGAAGTCTCGGTGATAATGCTGGTCAAGCGTTCAGATACGTCGGCGCGACGGCCCCCGGCGGTACGCCGACCGGCTCGTCGGTACGGCGACACGACAGTTTCCACCTCACCGCCATTCGGCCCGGCCCGACCCGCGCGGCACCAGTACGGTGCGGTATCGGCCGGGTGTCCGCGACATCCATACCTGCTCGGTAACCCCCTGATAGTGCCCCAGCGGCGTATCGGCGGTGAAGGTCTCGGGGTCGAGATAGCGGTGTTCCTCGCCCCGGCCCGCGGTCGCGTGCGCGTACTCGCGGTCGAACACGCCCAGCGACAGAATCCACAGTGCGGCACGGGTGAGCGAGACATGGACGCGATAGCTGCCGCCGTGCTCCGCGCGCCGGGCCAGCGCTTCGACGATTCCGGCCGTCAACAGCCAGGACACGATGTAATCGTTGACCACCATGACCGGAGGCAACCGGGGGCCGGATTCGCCGCCCTCCAGCTGCATCATCCCGGTGAGACTGCCCGCGGTCTGATCGAAACCGAGCCGGTCCGCCCACGGACCGCGCTCGCCGTTGAGCGAAACCCCGGCATGGATGATGCCGGGGCGGATGGCGGCCGCCTCCGCGGCGGTCGCTCCCAGCTTCGCGAGGTATCCGGGCCGTCGATTGGCGTAGAAGATATCCGCCCCGGCAAGGAGTTCGCGAAACCGCCGCCCGCCGTCGGAGTCGAAGGGGTCCAGCGTCGCGGACCGGACTCCGACATTCGCGGAAACATAGGTGGCGTCGTGCTCGAGTTCGGTGGGCCGCCACAGATTCAGGACGTCCGCTCCGTGCAGGGCCAGCGCACGACCGGCCCCCGCGCCCGCGATCACATGACCGGCGCCGAGCGCGCGCACCCCCGACAGTGGCTGCTCGGCCCCGGAGGCCAACGGTTCCGCCTCGCTGTCGCCGATCCGGGTGATCTCGACGAGTGGCATCTCGGCGAGGAAATCGCGGTAGTGCGGTTCGTTCAGTAGTTCGGCGGTGGTGCGCAGCATCGGCAGCACAACGCCCGCGGCGGCCCCGGCGTCTTCGAGTTCGCGGGCGTCCCACCGGGCGACGGCGGCCGCGACGGCGCGGCTGTCCTCGGGGACACCGAGCAGTCGCTGCGCGGCGACCTTGATCTTGGGGTACGGATTGAGCGGCATCACCCAGCGCTCGTCGGCGGTGCGATAGAACCGGAAACCGAGTGCGTTGTTCGCATTGGCGGGCGTACCGGCCGGGTAGCCGTTCAGCAACTCCCATCGGCGATCGTAGAAGGGGCACAGCCGATGCGGGGCCGTGCGCAGATCGACCGTGATGTCCTGGCCGGGGCCGCCGCGCCGCCGCCACAGCGCCGCGATCGCGGCGGACTTGGCCGCCAGCGCGATCGCCGCGGCCCCGCCCAGGCGCAGGGTGCTGGGCACCACCGGGTCCGCACCGCGGAAGAGGATGGCGCCGCCGGTGTCGCCGCTGCTCATTCCGATACCGGCCAGCAGTTCGGATAATTCGGCGTGCGGGTCGAATGCGGCGTCGGTGGCGGGGGCGGCAAGCGCCGCGGTCAGGCGTTCAGTGAGCGTCATCGGTGTATCCCAGCGAGTCGAGCAGCGTGAGGGGAACCGGAACGAGTTTCGCCCGTAGGTATTCGCCCACGGCCTTACCCACCTGGTCGACCCGGTCGTTCGCCGAGCCGCCGGTACCGAGCAATCCGCGGAATACGAAATGTACCGCCCGCAGCTCCGGGAATTCGTGCCGCACGATATCGAGAGCCGCGGTCTCCGGAATCAGCCGCCGCATTTCGCCGGTGGACAGGAATTCGCGCAGCCACGGCCACGCCGCGGCCTCCGGGGCCCAGACCCCGACATTGCAGTTGCCACCCTTGTCGCCGCTGCGCGCGTAGGCGAGGGCGCCGAGCGGGATCCGCCGGACCGGGCCGGTGGTGGGAGCCGGGGCGGGCTCGGGGTGCGCGACCTCCACCGGTACCGAAGTGTGCTCGGCCGCCGCGATATCGAGAACCCGATCGTCGAGTACCGCTCGGTGGGTGAGCGTGCTCGATTCGAGCAGCCCGGGCCAGTATTCGATCCGCGGGCCGGGTTTCGACTGCTGGGTCCCGGCCACATCGGTGAAATATCCGGGATAACTCTGTAGATACAGACTGCCCAGCACCCGGGCGAGCCCGAGCCGGACGAGCGCGTCGCGATCCGGGGCGGTCGCCAGGATCCGCACCGCGACGGTGGCCTCCCACTGGGTCGCCGGCTCGGTGGCGGCGGTACCGATGGTGGTCAGCCGGATCCGCACCCCGCCGGGCGTGACGCGCTCGAGCTGGCGACGGAGCAGTTCGACCTTGCGTTCGATATCCGGTGCGGTGACGTAGACGGTGTTGACCTGTTGCCAGCCGATCTGGCCGAAGATCGCGACCTTGGTCGTCGGCGGCGGGGGCGAACCGGTAACGCCGGCGACCCGCACCCGATCCGGCCCGACCGCGGTGAGCCGGACGGTGTCGAGGTGGACGGTCACATCGGGGTTCAGGTAGCGCGGCCCCTGGATCTCGTACACGAGTTGCGCGGTGACGGTGTCCACGGTGACGATCCCGTCGTCGCCGCTGTGTTCGGTGATCACACTGCTGCCGTCCGCGGCGATCTCCGCGATGGGAAACCCCGGGACCAGTATGTTCTCGATGGCGGTGAATCCGGAGAAATTGCCGCCGACCGCCTGTGGCCCGCATTCGATGATGTGCCCCGCGAGGACGGCACCGGCGAGCCGGTCCCAGTCGGTGGTAGCCCAGCCGTGCCACCAGGCCGCGGGCCCGACGGTCAGCGAAGCGTCGGTGACCCGCCCGCATACGACGATATCGGCCCCCTCGTGCAGGGCTCGTGCGATACCCCAGCCGCCGAGATACGCGTTGGCCGCGATGGGCTGTACCGGCCAGGACGACAGCGGTTCTCCGGTGTCGAGGTTCGGCAGCGGGTGTCCTCGCTTCTGGATTTCACCGAGCCGGCCGACGATATTGTCGCCCTCGATATGCGCGACCCGCAGCGCGACCCCGGCGGCGGCGATCTCCGCCCGCAGTGCCGCGGCGAGCCCCGCCGGATTGAATCCGCCGGCATTGGTGACGACCTTGATGCGCCGTTCGGCGAGGGTGGCCAGATGGGGTCGCAGTTGATCGACGAAATACTCGACGTATCCGCGGTCCGGGTCGGCGAGAAAGCGCGCGGCGAGGGCGGCCAGGGTGATCTCCGCGAGGTAGTCGCCCACCAGGACGTCCACCGGATCGCCGGCGAGGACTTCGTCCACCGCGGTGAACCGGTCTCCGAGATAGCCGGAGAAGTTGGCCAGGCGAATCGGCTGGTCGGCCATGCGTACACCTCCTCGTGCACCGACGAGTCTGCCGTGTGAGGGCGGATGCAGTCAGACCGGGGTGCCGTTATCGCCGGCCGGCCGATCCCGCTGTCAGGCGGTGGCCTGCAGATTCTGCGCGGAAAGGCCGACCGTGGCGGGACCGGAGCCGACCAGCATCCGCTTGAACGCCTCCTGTTCGCGCAGGCCGCGCCGCTCGGCACGTTCCCGGGCGGCCGGGCTGATCCGGGTGGTGAGGCTGCGGACCAGGTTGACCGGCATCCGGAGCATCGGGTACCACGGCGGCATATACGGCCAGAGGCCGAGTTTGCGCATGGCGCCCGGGCCCAGGTACATGGTCGCGATCGAAAGATGCTGCGCGCGGGCGATTCTGCCGCGCAACCAGGGCAGGTTGGGATAATTCCAGGTGAGCGGGTCGTTCGCCATCGGCAGAGCGAGCTGGCGAGTGGTCTCGTCCGGATTGGTGATGGCGGTCATGCAGTGGTAGAGGATCCGCACACTGTCGCGGAATCCGGTGGGCAGCCATTCGTCGGCGACACCCATCAGCCGGCCCACGTAGCGCGCCAGATGAGCGGCGGCCTCGCGATCCGCGCTCGAGGGGAGGATGCCCATGGCCAGCCCGCCGATGAACGGCGCGATGAGCGCGCCGACCAGGGTCGCGGCCATATCCGTCTGATTGATCGGCAGTCCCCACGCGTCGCCGTCCCAGTCCGGCATGGCACCCACGTGCCGGCGCACCAGCGAATGAACGAACCGCACGTGCAGGGTGGACCGGTAGCCGGGACCGAACTTCTCCATCCCGTTCTGTACATCCAACGCCCACTGCATGGTTTCGGCGAACCGCTGCGCGGGCCCTTTCTCGAGGGCACCCGTGCGCAACAAGGTCTTGTTGAATCCCGAGGCGAGATAGCCGCCGAGGAAGGACACATCGCGGGCCAGGTACAGCCCGTCGAATCCGCCCCGGCGCAGTACCTGTTCACCACGGCGCAGCCATTCCGGCGGTGTTTCGACGGCGGAGAAGAACTCGCGAAGTGGCGCGGGGGCGTCGGGTACGGAGTCGATCCCGGCGTGCAGAGCCTGTTCGAACAGCGGTCTGGTGGTACTCATCCCGGTCGCGACCATCCAGTCGACCAGTGAATCCATCGGCTCGTCCCCGACCAGCAGGGATGCGCCCATGGCGTCCCACTGTTCGCTATCGGGCGCGCCGATACCCATCAGCAGGGCGAAAGGCCGCAGCCCGGGGACTCTGACCGGAGCGGCGGGGTGACGGGCGGGAATCGTGGCACCCGTGTTCTCGGAACCCATGAAACAAATGTATTGACTGCGTTACATTGTGTCAATCATGGGTTTCACGAGGTCCTGGAGAAGCAGATGAAAGATTCCCGTCGTTATGTGGTGATCGGCGGCGGTCTCGCCGGCCTGGCGTCCGCGGTGTGGCTGGCCGAGGCGGGAAAGCAAGTGACGCTGCTCGAGCGGCGCGCCCGCCTCGGCGGCCGGACGCAGGCGATGGAGGTTCCGGAAGTGAGGGACACTCCGGACAACGGCCAGCATGTGGTGGCCAGTGGCTATCGCAGTCTGTTCCGGTATCTCGAGAGCGTGGGCACCCGGGACCGTGTCGAGTTCCCGGGCGGCGGCACCCTGCGCTGGCCCGGTGG
Source organism: Nocardia sp. (assembly GCA_013361595.1). Classification (GTDB taxonomy): domain Bacteria; phylum Actinomycetota; class Actinomycetes; order Mycobacteriales; family Mycobacteriaceae; genus Nocardia. The sequence goes on from JABFXT010000608.1 coordinate 5,034, forward strand.
ACGCGCGGTCGTGTTGCACACCAGCGGGTTCCGTGCGGTGAAGAGAT
>JABFXT010000517.1 GCA_013361595.1 Nocardia sp.
GTCGCGAGCGAATATGTCTCACGCCGGCACGCCACGATCAGAGTCGACGACTCCGGCCACGTATTCCTCCGCGACGACAACTCGCTGAACGGGACTTTCGTCGACGGCAAACAGATGACCGCCGGCGATTGGGTCCGAGTCTACGACGGTCAGCAGCTGATGCTAGGCCGCCAGTTCGACCTCGGTCTCGATTTCCGCCGTCAGATGGCGGATGTCCGGCTGTTCGGCAACGACGCGCCGCCACTGCGTCTGCACCGTGGGGAGAGCCTCGGTATCGGCCGCGATTTCGTGCAACGACCGGACAACATCGACCTGCAGACGATGTCGCAGGATCACGCCGTCGTCGGAATGGACCACAACGGCCGAGTCTGGATCCAGGACGAAGGGTCCAGGAACGGCACCAAGGTGAACGACGAGGCTCTCGCCCCGGGCGAGAAACGCACGCTGCGCCCCGGTGACTCGCTGCGATTCGGGCTGACCCGGGGGGAGGCCCAGTTCCTGCCGGCGGATGGAAGTGTCGAAGCGCCCCCGATACAGCTCCGTATCGGTTTCGGTGCCGACGCGCTGCCGACACAGCTGCAACCCGGCCGGGCGATGCCACTGGGGACCGATCCGACTTCCCCGTTCGCCCAGCAGCTGAGCCGGTATCGGGGAATCTCGGAGCAACATGCAACTCTGGGTATGGACTATGAAGGCCGAGTATGGATCCGGGACAATCCCGGATCCGACGGCGTCTGGGTCAACGGCGACCGCATAGCTCCGAACCAGCGGGTGACCCTGAACGATGGCGATCAGATCGCATTGGGCCCTGAGTTCAGCGCCCCCGCGCATCTCGGTGGCGAGCCGGTCCTTCCACCCGCGATTCTGCATTTCGCACCGGAACTCAGGCTGCAGCCGATCCGGTTGGAGCCCGGTCGCGAGGTGACCGTCCCGGTTCGTTATATCGTTGACGGAGCGGACGTGCCGGGCAGCTGGGCACGGGAGATCAGAACCGGCGTACGGGATGTCGTCCTCGGCCGCGACCCGGACGGACGGGTGTGGGTCCGCGATCCGCAGCCGGAACTGTACCCGGCTACCGAAGTGAACGACCGAGCGCTCGTGGCGGGCGAAAAGCGATACCTCGGGCCCGAGGACAGGCTGACGATCGACGGTAAACGTCCCCGGCTCGAAATAGGCGACGAACGACCGCTGCCGGTACGCCTGGCGGACCAGCAAAACATACCCCTGCACTTGCGCCGGGGCGAGGAACTGCTCATCGGCCGGGATCCAGCTTCGCCGATGGCAAATCATCTCGTCACGCACCAATCGGTATCGCCCCGGCACGCGACAATCTTCCGGGACAGCTACGGCAATGTGATGCTGCGGGACAACGGTTCCGAGCACGGAACGTTCGTCAACGGCGTGAAGGTCGACCCGGGCACCCCCGTGCCGCTGCGTCCGGGCGACACCGTCCGGTTCGCGGATTGGGCGGGGAGCGCTCAATACGCGGACGGTGACGCCCCGGTCACACCGAAGAACACGACCGTGAAGCTCAACAGTCCCCACGGGGATCGGTCGTTCGAAATTCCGCGCGGCGGTGAACCGATCGTCCTCGGCCGCATTAACCCGGACCTCCCCTCCGGGCATCCGGGCCACGAATCGCTTTCCCGGCAGCACGCATCGCTGGGTACCCATCCGTCCGGGCGCGTCTGGATCCGCGACGATGGTTCGTTGCACGGGACCCGGATCAACGGTGAGACGATCACGCCCGGCCTGCAGACGACACTGCATCCCGGCGACCGGGTCGAGCTCGGTGGCGGATACGAATTCACCATCGCCTTCCCTCCGCCGGAGGGCGGACCGTTCGTCGACATCATGGACCGTTCGGCCGCGACGAACCACGTGATCCAGGAGCTCGCCCGGATCCCGGACCACGTATACCAGCGCGTGAGCGACCATATGAACGCGGTCACCGGCGGCGGCATCGTGATCGGCAACCGGCCGCTGCTCGACCTGCCGGGGACCGACAGCCTGCGCGGCCACACTCCGTATGGCCGGAAACCGGGCACCAGCTGGAATGCCGTCCAGGGCGTCTATATGGGCGGGCCGCGGCGGATCGTCATCAACACCGGGGGCGATTCAGGGAGTGCGAATGTGGTGTGGCACGAATTCGGGCATGCAACGGATGCCGCGTACGGGACGGGTGGACGGTGGCTCAGCGCCAGCGCCGAGTGGCGCAGCCTGCATGCGGAGATGCTGCAAGCATTGGGCGGGCGCCGCGGGTGGAACAACTATTTCGATGAGCCGTCGGAAGCGTTCGCCGAGGGATTCACCGCGTGGATGTACGGCGGCACCTCTAAGCTGAACGAGTTCACCCTGGGTGACCTCGTTCTGGCAAATAGATTGAAGGCCTACTTTGACCGCGTACTCTGACGACACCAGCCCGCCGGTGCTCGCCCCGGACGGTGTCACCATCCGGCTTCCCTTGCGCGGACGGACCGAGGACGGCATCTACTACCGTGGATACGAGGAACTGCGGCCGGGCGAGGACGGTTACGACGAACTCCTGCCGATCGCACGGATCAATGCCGCCGAGCCGGAACCCGAACCCGAACGTCCGGTGGACCCGGTAACTCTTGCCCAGATTCTGCGGGACTCCGGTCTCGACCGCGATGACGACCGAGATCTTTGATCCGGTCCACGTCTACCGGGTCGTCGGAGCGAGTATTCTCAGGACCTCGTCCGTGTAGTAGTACGGCTCCAGCCGTTCCCTGATCAACCCGGCCAGCACCCCGTCCCGTTTGGCGGCCTCCACCACCGCCGGACCGTATCGCAGGATCTCGGCGACGATGTCCTCGCCGGTCAGCCCGAGTTCGGCCAGCAGCGCGGCGAGTGTGTGGTCCCGGTACTTCTCGTGGCAGACCTGCACGCATTCGGCCACCAGCAGACCGAAATACTCCTTCTCCCGGGTGGTCACCGCGATCCGGTAACAGAGCAGGACGAGTTCGCGCAGGTCCTGCGCGGTGAGGTACTCCCGCAGGCCGCTGATCGGTTCGTCGGCGTGCAGATCCCAGAACTCCATGGTCGCGTCGTGCACGGGTGCGTCACGCAGCATTTCCCGGATCGCGCTGTTGGTGCGTTTGAGCGCGTACATGGCGCCCTTACCGGCGATATCGCCGAGGATGGTGTTGGATTCGGCGACCTTGCGGGCGCGGTCGGCGGCGGACTGACCGAGGGACATCAGGGTGCCCATACCGGGGATCTTCTCCGCGCGCTGCCGGTTGACCTCCACGAAGTCTCCGACGAGCTTGTCGACGAACTTGGCGGCGACGGTGGCGACCAGCGGGCTGTCGGTCAGGCGTTCCAGGACCCGTTCCTGGGTCTGGTGCATATCCACGATCTTCTGCAGCAACGCCTCGACCGGTTCGCGTTCGACGAGTTCGCCGAGGGTGTGGTCCTCGTTGGTGGCGATGCTGTCGTAGACGGCGTCGGCGAACAGGCCGACGGTATCGGCCAGCGCCGCGCTGCCGCCGACCTTGTCGACGAGGGTGGCTACGGTCTGCTCGAGGTGCTCGACCTCCACCACCTCGCCCGCGTCCACCGTGCCCGCGACCTCGAGGGCGGCGGCCACATCACGGGCGACCACTTCGGCGAAGCGGTCACCGCTCACCTCGTCGAGCAGCCACTGCACCTGCGCGTCGAGCAGCCGGTCGGCGACCCCCCGCGCAGTATCGACCTCGTTCACGAAATCTCCTTCGAAGGGGCTCGATGCGGTCCGCGGAGGCCGCAGCGAAGGCGAAGGTATCGCATCACGGATTCTCGGTCCCCTGTCGCTCCGGCGCGGGCCGGGCGGGAATCAGGACCCTTCGCCCTCACCCTCGTGCAACGAGGTGCGGATCTGTGCCAGACGTTCCCGCGCGGCCTGTTCACGCGCTTCCCACTGTTCATCGGCGCCACGGCCGGCCGGACTCTGCCGATCGAGTGTCCGGGCGCCGAACGCGGTGCCGATTCGCCGCTCGACCTTATCGCGTACGGAACCGAAAGTCGGCACACCGGAACGGCTGTACCCACCGGCCGATCCCGCGACTCCCGCGGCCTGCCCCGCCGTCGTTCCGATATCCCCGCCGACCTGCGACGACGATCCACTACCCGGTGTGGGCCCATAGCCGGGCACGCTCGGGGTGCCCGGAATCACATCAGGAGACGGCGCGCGCTGTCCGGTTTCCGACAGCAGTCCGGTGGCGGCTTCGTACAGGGGGTTCAGCTTGTCGCGGCCCGCGGTGGCCACGACGAGAACGGCCAGCAACTGCTCGTCGGGCAGGGCCGCCAACCGCGCGGCGAGCGCGCCCGGATCGCCTGCGCTCGGTTCACTCATAGGACCAGCCTACGACGTCCGGCCCGGCCGTCAGGACGGACCGGACCACGTTGTCCCGGAACGGCTCTGTCTAGGAACGGATCACCGCGCCCACCGCGTCCGAAGCGGCGGCCACCGCGGCGTCCCGGGCGGCACTGGCCTCGTCCTCGGTGAGGGTGCGGTCGGCGGCCCGGAACCGCAGCGCATAGGTGAGCGATTTACGTCCCTCCCCGGCCTGCGCACCCGCGTACACGTCGAACAGCGAGATGTCCTCGAGCAGTTCGCCGCCGCCGGATCGCAGCGCCGTTTCGACGGCACCCGCCGGAACCTCGGTGGCGACGCTCACCGATACGTCCTGCAGGACGGCCGGGAACGGCGAGATGGCGGGCGCGGGCCGGGAATCACGCAGCGGCAGTGCGTCCAGGTCGAGTTCCAGGGCGCAGGTGCGCGGCGGCAGACCGGACCTTTCCAGCACCCCCGGATGCAGTTCACCGGCGTAACCGACCACCGTGCCGTCCACGGTCAGCTCGGCGCACCGTCCCGGATGCCAGGGCAGCTTCTTACCGGGCCGGCGTTCGAGTTCGATCCCGGCGGCCTCGGCGATCACATCGGCGAGCGCGAACGCGTCGGCCGCCTCGGCGGCCCGGCCCGGCCCCCACGGCCCGCGCGGTTCCCGGCGGCCGGTGAGCACCACCGCGACATGCTGCGGCTGATCGGGCAGCGACGCCAGCAGTTCACCGATTTCG
>JABFXT010000599.1 GCA_013361595.1 Nocardia sp.
TCCACGCACTGGCCGTGTACGCCCTGGCCGAACCCGATGCCGTGAACCCGGTCGAGGCGGTACACGGCGGCGGTATCGACCGGGACGTGCCGGTGGTGCTCGCTATCGGCGGCCCGGCCGCCGTGCTCGCCGATACCGCGGCGGCCGCCGGCGGTGTTCCGGTACTGCCCGGGCCGACCGCTCTCGCCACCGGCGTCGCCGCCCTGGTCGCCGACGCCCGCGCGCGCTACCGGGCGGGCCACGCAATCCGTACGCGCACTGTCGAACCCGGACCGCGAATCACCCTGCCCGCCGACGAGGCGACCGCCAAGGATCTGCTCGACGCCCTCGGCCTGCGGACGCCACCACGTCGTATCTGCCGCGATCACGACGCCGCCCATCGCGCGCTACGGGAGCTGACACCACCGGTGGCGGTGAAGATCCTCGACTCCGCCGTGATCCACAAAACCGATATCGGCGGGGTGCACCTCGGTATCCGGACCGCCGCCGAACTCGATACCGCGCTGGCGGCACTGGACCGCGCGGGCGCCCACGCCTACCTGGTCGAGGCGATGGCCCAGGCCGGGATCGACCTTTTCGTCGGTGCTCGGCGCGACCCCGTCTTCGGCCCGGTGGTGGTCGCCGGGCTGGGCGGCACCGCCGCGGAAGCGTACGGCGATATCGCCGTACGCGGGCTCCCGCTGCATTCGGCCGCGGCTGCGGCGATGCTCGACGACCTCCGGGGCGCGCCACTTCTGGACGGCTGGCGCGGCGGTCCGGTACTCGACCGCGAGGCATTCGCCCGGATCGTCGCCGCCATCGGCGACCAGTTCACCGCGCAGCCCGAGATCGGCGAACTCGAGATCAATCCCCTGCGGTTGACCGCGGACGGCCTCATCGCGCTGGACGCGGTGGTCACGAGATCGGTCACCCACCCTGCGAATCCGGAAGACGGACAGAGATGATCACTATCGACGGTACTGTGCCCTGGCCCCGGCCGGTCGCCGCGGAATATCGCGAAAGAGGCTACTGGCAGGGAATTTCGCTGGCATCCCGGATCGCCGGCACGGTCGACCGCGGCCCGGATCGGATAGCGCTGGTCGACGGCGCGACCCGGCTGACCTACCGGGAACTCTGGGACCGGGCCGGCTCGATCGCCCGCACCCTGCTCGACCTCGGTCTCGTCCCCGGTGACCGCTTGGTCGTCGCACTGCCGAACTGCTGGGAATTCGTCGCGCTGACACTGGGCTGTCTCCGGACCGGACTGGTACCGGTGATGGCGCTGCCCGCCCATCGGCAACACGAACTCACCCATATCGCCGACATTGCCGGGGCCCGGGCCCTGGTGATCGCGGGGACCGATCGCGGTGCCGATCTGCGCGCCGTCGCGCAACAGGTGTGCCGGGCCGTCACCGGAATCCGGGCCGTCCTGATCCACGGTGATCACGCACCGAATGGGGAGCCCACCGAGGTACCCGAATACCCTCTCTACGCAGCGGGCCGGGCAGCCCGCCTCGCCGACGGCGGCTTCGAACCGGGCGGCTCGGATATCGCCTGTATGTTGCTGTCCGGCGGCACGACCGGACTTCCGAAACTCATCGTCCGCACCAATGACGACTACCTCTGCAATATCGCGCACTGTGCCGAGGTGGCCGGATTCGACCGCGACACGGTGTATCTCGGCGCGCTGCCCGGTAGCCACAATTTCTCCCTCGCCTGCCCTGGCATCCTGGGCGCGCTGACAGCGGGCGGGCGGGTGGTGATGCTGCCCTCCCCCGCACCCGAACGCGCGCTGCCGGCCGTCGCCGCCGAGGGCGTGACCGTGGCCGCGGTGGTACCCGCGGTCGCGCAGAGCTGGATCGAATTCGGGCGCGCGCACCCGGAGATCGACCTCTCGACACTGCGGGTACTCCAGGTGGGCGGCACCCGGATGCCCGACGAACTGGCCGCCCGCGTCGAACCGGTACTCGGGGCCCGGTTGCAGCAGGTATTCGGCATGGCCGAGGGGTTGATCAATATGACCAGGCTCGACGACGACCCGGCGGTGATCGTATCCACCCAGGGCCGGCCGGTGTGCCCGGCCGACGAGATCCTGGTCGTCGACGAATCCGGGGTTCCGGTTCCCGACGGTACCCCCGGTGCTCTGCTGACCCGCGGGCCCTACACACCGCGCGGCTACTTCCGCGCCCCCGAGCACAATGCCCGGGCCTTCACCGCGGACGGATGGTACGGCAGCGGGGATATCGTGATCCGCCGCCCGGACGGGAATCTCGTCGTCGCCGGACGGGACAAGGACATGATCAACCGTGGCGGCGAGAAGATCTCCGCCGAGGAGATCGAGAACTTCGCCTACCGGATACCGGGTGTGGAAGCGGCTGCCGCGGTGGCCATGCCGGACCCGGTCCTGGGTGAGCGGCCGTGCCTCTATCTGACCGTCGCGCCCGGTCACCCGGTCGGACTGGACGAGGTGGTCGCGGTGATGAACCGGGCCGGTGTCGCGCGGTTCAAACTTCCCGAACGAGTGATCCTGTTGGACGCCATGCCCGTCACGAAAATCGGCAAGATCGACAAGAAGGCCCTGCGCGACGATATCCGCGACCGGCTGTAGCGGCCGGGCTCAGCGGCCGAACACCGAGTTCAGCAGATCGGCCGCCGCCCGGTTCATCGGGACCAGCACCCGCCGGTGCACGAAGGCGACCGGTCGTGCGACGGCGAAATCCCAGCAGGCTCCCAATGCGCGCAGGACCGGCCGCAGCACGGTCCGGTAGACGAAGACCACCGGAACCACGACCAGTATCCGGACCACGGCGGTCGCCCCACGCCAGCCGTAGGCGGCGACCGCCGCGAGGAGAGTCGCGCACGGCCGCAACACCCACCGCCACAGTCGGCGCAGCGGCCATTCCACACACCACCGCCACAGCCATTCCACCGTCACCGCGATCGCCCCGAGCACCGGCCGTAGTACCCAGCGCCACAGTGCTACCAGCACCGGGCGCAGCAACCGCCGCCACAACCACGCCTCGATCACCTGCCGCAGCGGCCGCACCAGGAAGGCCATCAAGAGCGCGCCCAACGGTGTCAGCACCGTGCCCCACAGCACGTCCTTCACGAACAGCCACAGCGGCCGCAGCAGCCGATCCCGGACGAACCGGGCCACCGGTTCCAGGATCCGCTCCACTGTGTAGGCACAGACCGCGACCACCGCCCGGCCGCACAGCTTCACCGCCTCCCAGAGCAATCGCACCGGCACCAGCAGCACCACCGCGAGCCCACGGGCCACCCATTCACCGATCGAGACCCGGGTGCGCGGTTCCCGGGGATCTGTCGAAGCCATCGAATCCTCCTCCCTCCCGGAATCATCGCACCCCACGGATACTTCCGTGCGGGTGATTCCCCGGTTCGCGGGCCGCGTGGAAATGCCCGATGCCCGGTCAGGCCGCCGGGCTCGGCAGCCGGTCGAGGAAATCGGCGATGAGCGTCGCGACCTCGGCGAGATGGGTTTCCAGGACGAAGTGCCCGGTATCGAACAGGTGCAGTTCGGCGTCCGGGAGATCGGCCAGGTAGGCATGTGCGCCGGGCGCGGGGAAGAAGGGATCGTTCGCACCCCAGGCGATCAGGGTGGGCGGAGTGTACCGGCGCAGCCAGTCCTGCCAGGCCGGGTACCGCAGCAGATTCGACTTGTAGTCGAAGGCCAGCGCGAGCTGCGCGTCCGCCCGTCCCGGAAGTTCGAGGAAATACTGGTCCAGCAGCCAGGATTCGGGTGCCAGCACGGTGGGGTCGGCGACGCCGGTCTCGTACTGGCCGCGGGTGCCGTCGAGGCTCAGCAGCCCGCGGATCGTCTCCTCGGCACCGCTGTCCTGTGGACGCAGCGCGGTGAATTCCCGGGCGCCGGCGGAAAGACCCGCCGCATAGGCGTTTCCGTTCTGCACGACGAGGCCGGCGATCCATTCCGGGTGGCGTTCGGCGACGCGGAAGCCGATCGGGGCGCCGAAATCGAAGACATACATGGCGAAACTGCGCAGCCCGAGCTGTTCGACGAACCCTTCGACGATATCGGCCAGCCGATCGAAGGAGTACCGGAAATCCGCGGGCGCCGTGGTGTTTCCGAAACCCGGATAGTCGGGCGCGATGAGCCGGTAGCGATCACCGAGGACATCCATCAGCCGGCGGAACTGGTGCGAACCGGAGGGGAAACCGTGGAGCAGCAACAGCGTCGGGGCGTCGGGGCGTGCCGGTACGGACTCGCGATAGAAGACCTCCACTCCGGCTACGTCGACGCGATTGTGGTGTACAACGGGCAAGCTCATGGCCATCACATGCTTTCTCACTGTGTAGTGGCATTAGTCAATCGGATCGAAAGCTAATTCGTCAAGAGCCTGATGTAGCATTAGTAAAATGAGCGAGGCCCCGCTGACCGGTGAACCGCCGGCCCTGGATCTGGTCAATACCTGCCCAGCCGGCCAGGATCTGCTGAGCACCCCCGATCAGCTCGCCGAATGGCTACTGCGACAGGCCGGCCGGCTACCGGAACGAGGGCCGGCACACCCGAGCGCCGACGATCTCGATCAGGTACGCCGGATCCGCGCACACCTGAAAGCCGTGTTCGACGCCCTACTCCACCACCGCCGCCCACCGGCGGCCGCACTGCGCGGGTTGAACGATGCCCAGTCCGCGGCACCCGCCATCAGGCACCTCGAATGGACCGGCGACACCCTCACCGCCACCGTCCGGCGCACCGGGACCACCGGCGCCCGGCTGGCCGCCGCACTGGCCGAATCGGCCGCGGAACTGCTCGCCGACCCGTCGATCGCCCGCCTCAAACAGTGCGAGGCGCAGGACTGCGTCCTGCTGTTCCTCCCGGCCCACCCCCGACGACGCTGGTGTTCACCACAGCGCTGCGGCAACCGGGTCCGCGTGGCGCGCTACTACGACCGGCACAAGCAGGCATCCGACCCCGGAGCCGTCACCGGCTGAGCTCTTATCCGCTCTCGGCGCCGCGGCCGCACGGACGTGAAAACCGGGTCCACCCAGCGGCGGCTCGCCCGGTCTCGGATCACCGGTTGCGTACCCGCACCAGCGTGCGGGGTGCCGCGGCGGCCAGATGACTGGACACCACCATCGACAGCAGTACGGCGAAACCGGCGGCAGCCGTCGCGTAGACCATCATGGAAACCTCCTCGTATCGCTTCGAGGTCCACCCTGCCCGGTGAACCTGGCAATTGCCTGTGCGTCGCTCGGCAACGACGTGTGTACTCAGCGGCGCCGCGGAATCCCCTCGCTGCCGCCGAAGCTCGCTTCCTCCGGGCCGACCAGGCCGAGCAGGGTCAGCGGACGTGCGGTGACGGCGTTGGTCAGATAAGTCACGGTGATCGCCCAGCGGTTGATCCCGCGGGGTAGCGCATAGGTGTGATACGCCCGGGTCACCACCTTGGCCGGGAACCCGGACAAGCGCACGCCCATCGGATCGGCGACGGCGAAACCGGGCCCCAGGTCCACGACCAGCCCCATATCGCGGTGTTTGTACGCCGCTTCCGTGCCGATCCCTAGACTCGCTGCCACATTGCGCGCCAGGATCTTGCCCTGGCGCGTCGCGTGCTGCGCGGTCGGCGGGGTGATCTTCCCCGGTTTCGTCAGATCCGGGACCGCGGCCGCGTCTCCGCCGGCGAAGATCTCCGGGTGGCCGGGTACGCGCAGGTGAGCGTCCACGGTCAGCCGGCCACGCTCCATCGGTAGCCCCAGGGTGCCGAGGACGGGCGCGCCGCTGACCCCGGTCACCCACGCCACGGTGTGGGTCGCCACGGCCGTACCGTCGGTGAGCACCACACGGTCCGCGGCGAGCTCTGTCAAGGTCGTCCCGAGCCGGATATCGATTCCGCGCCCACGCAGGACCCCCAGTACTTTGTCGCTGAGCTTCTCCCCCACCTCCGGCATCACGCGGTCGGCCGTATCGAGCAGCACGAACCGGACCTCGGCCGGGTCGAATCCGCGCCGCTTCGCGTAGGCGTCGGCCAGTGCCCGCAACTGGGCGATCAGTTCGGTGCCCGCGTAGGAGGCGCCGACGACGACCACGGTCCGGCGGGCACGCCGCAGATCCGGATCCGCTTCGTGGTCGGCCAGCTCGAGCTGGCGCAACAACTGCTCACGCAGATACAGCGCCTCGGCGACCGTTTTGAGACCGCGTCCGTGTTCGGCCAGGCCGGGCACGTCGAAGAGCCGGGTCACCGATCCGGGAGTGAGCACGAGCCGGTCCCACGCCAGTTCGCGCGGATCGTGATGCTCGCTGGTGACCGTGACGGTCCGGCCCTCCGGATCGATCGATTCGACCGTCCCGACCACCAGCCGCACCCGGGGTAGCGCGTCCACCAGCGAGACGGCGACGAAACGGGGGTCGATGAGCCCACCCGCCACATCCGGTAGCAACGGCGTGTACAGCATGTAGTCGTTGGGGGTGACGAGGACGACCTCGGTGTCCCGGTCCTGTTTCGCCAGAATCCGGCACAGCCTGCGCGCGCAGGTGAATCCGGCGAATCCGCCGCCCACGATCACCACCCGCCGTGGGCTCGCGGTGCGATCGGTGTGGTCTTCGACATCGGGCACGGCCATCTCCTGTTCCGTATCGGGTCCCGGCGCGTTTCCCGCGAGACCGCCGCCGAAACCTCCCGAGGCCGGCGACGGGGACGCGCTGCTCAGCCCCGCCATGATCACCACGCCCCCGGCCCGGACATCCTGCTCCTCGAAATCGTGCGCGCCACCCTGCCGCTCGTCGAGGCACATCTCGACGCCATCACCGCGACCTTCTACCGCGATCTGTTCGCGCGGCATCCCGAATTGGGCCGCGACCTGTTCAACCGCGTCGACCAGGCCCAGGGCGCACAGCCGCGCGCACTGGCCGCGTCCATCGCACGCTTCGCGGCGAGTCTGATCGATCCCGCTGCCCCGCGACCCGAGTCGATGCTGGCCCGGATCGGCCACAAACACGCCGCGTCCGAGCCCCACCCGCTGCGCGACGGGCTGTTCGATCTGGCGACCCGGCTGCCCGCACTGACTCTGCGACTCCGCTACAGCGCGCAGACCGCGGACGGCGAACCCGCCGGCTTCGATCTCGACGGCGTCGAACTGCCCGCCGACGCGGATTTCATCCTGTGCGGCCCCACCGGATTCCTGTCCTCGGTCCGCTCGGTGCTGCTCGAACGCGGTGTGCCGGCCGACCGCGTTCGCACCGAACAGTTCGGTCCGACCGACTGGCGTGACGGCAACGGGTGAAGTGATCGACCGCGGATCGGCTCACGCCGGCGTCCGCAGCAGCATATGCAGCGCGGCGGCGGCTTCGAACAGCGCCGCGCAGCGGCTGTCGATCCCCGCGTCCCGCTCGGCCAGCACGCCGGAGATCTCGTCCCAGCCCCCGGCGACATCGCGCCACCGCGGGATCAGCTCCCGCAGCGCGTCGATACCGTAACCGGCCAGCCGGAGTTGATGGACCAGTCGCGCGGCCCGGACATCGCCGGGCATATAGCGGCGGGCCGACTGCCCGGCACGTCGCGGCACGACCAACCCCTCCGTGTCCCAGTGCCGCAGTGCCGAAGCCCGGATTCCGAGAGCCCGGGCCAGTTCCGAAATGCTCATGGCATCCGTCGGCCGGATATCGCCCACGGGTTCCTCGGCGATGGCCCGGGCCGCCGCGCGGGCGAACTCGATATCCCGGCGTTCCCGGTCCAGCCGGGCGTGCGCCCGGTTCAGCAACGTGAACAACCGGGACGGTCCCTGTTCGCGTGCTTCCCGCAGAATCCGCTTGGCCGCGACCGGGCCCACACCCGCCGCCAGCCCGCGGTAGGCCTTTACCGACCACAGATGGGCTTCGCCGTAGACCCGGTAGCCGCTGGGCGTGCGGGGCACCGGCGGGAGCACGCCGTCGCGCTCCAGATTGCGCACCTGCTGTACCGAGTACCCGGTACACCGGGCGACATCGGCCGTGCGCAACACCACCCGCTTGCGACTCTCGATCGCCTGATCAGGCCGGCACTCGCCACAAGTCTCCACAAGCACTTGAATGTAACGCTTGAAGTCATGAACATCGACGAGATCACGGTATTCCTCGGCGGCCGCGCCGGCGTGCTGGTCCTGCAACCCGGCCCGGGCGACGGCACCCCCGAGCTCGCGTGGGGCGACAAGTTCTTCTACTACGCCCCCGACGGCGAGATCCCCGCCAACAGCCAGCCATTCGCCACTGTCGTCACCAAGAACTACCCCGACGACGAACGATCCCGGCTCGACCGGCCCGGCGTCTTCCGGGTGAACATCCACGCCGGTACGGAGTTGTTCACCGAATGGACCGGACGCGCCCCCCGCGACCCGGAACCCGCCGGCACGGATCCGAGCACGACCGATACCGTGATCGCCCACCCGGTATACGGGAAACTCGGCTGGCTGGCGGTGGTGGCACCGGGATCACGCACCGCGGAACCGCTGCGGGATCTCCTGTCCATCGCGTACGACCGCGCCCGCTCCCGCGCGCAGCGGCGCGACGAAAGGCGTTAGGCGGCAGGCATAGCGGCCGGGTCCGGGCCTACCGGGCCCGGCCGCTGCTCGGGGTCGCTCTACGAGCGGGTGTCGAAGGTTTCCGCGGTGGTCAGGTCACGACCGGTCGCTGGGATACGCCCACATATTCGCTCAGCGGCCGGATCAGCGCATTGGCTTCCCCCTGTTCGATGATGTGGGCAGTCCAACCGGTGATACGGCTCATGACGAAGATCGGGGTGAAGATCTCGATATCGAACCCGAGCAGGTGGTAGGCGGGGCCGGTCGGGAAATCGAGGTTGGGCTTTATCCCGGTGGCCGCGTCCATGGCGCGCTCCAGCGTCTCGTAGATCCGCACCCATTTCCGGCCGTCGGTGGCGGCGGCGATATCCAGGAAAGCCTGTCTCATGGTGGGGACCCGGGAGTCACCACTCTTGTAGACCCGGTGACCGAAGCCCATCACCTTCTCCCCGGCGGCCAGCCTGTCGTGCAGCCACCGCGCGGCCCGGGCCGGATCGTCGATATCGAGCATATGGTGCATGACCGCCTCGTTCGCGCCACCGTGCAGGCTGCCCTTGAGCGCGCCGATGGCGGCGGTGACGGCACTGTAGATATCCGACAGGGTCGAGGTGACCACCCGGGCCGCGAAGGTGGAGGCGTTGAAACTGTGCTCGGCGTACAGGATCAGGGAGACTTCGAACGCTTTCACCAGTTCCCGGGCGGGAACCGCCCCGAAGCACATGTTCAGGAAGTTCTCCGCGTAGCCCAGTTGCGCATGCGGGGTGATGGGATCCAGCCCGTGGCGGCGACGGTGGTCGGCCGCGACGATCGTCGGCAGCACCGCGAACATGCGCAAGGCTTTGGCCCGGTTGGCCGCGGCCGAATTGTCGTCCTCGTCTGGGTCTTCGGCGCCCAGGTAGCTGATCGCGGTCCGGACGACATCCATGGGATGGCAGGTATCGGGTAATTTCGCCACCAGCGACAGCAGCGACCGGTCCGCGCGACGCGAGGCCCGTTCCTGTTGCTGGAAGCGCTCGAGTTCCGGGTCGGTCGGCAGTTCGCCGTACCAGAGCAGATAGGCCACCTGTTCGAAAGTGCAGTGGGCGGCGAGGTCCTGAACGGCGTACCCGCGATAGGTCAGCGAATTGGTCTCGGGCACCACCTTGGAGATCGCGGTGGTGTCGACGACCACTCCGGCCAGGCCTTTGTAGATGGTCGGAACAGCGGCCTCGGCCGCACCCCGCACCGGATCGTGCAGCGATGCTGTGCTCATCACTGGTTCCTTTCCAGAGTGAAATCGTATATAGCGGAATCGAATCGGTTGTAGCGCTCGTACTGCAACAGTTCGTAGAGGCGGCTGCGCTGCTGCATACGGTCCAGCAGGCCCGATTGCGTACCCTCGGCGTAGATCTCACGCAGCCCCGCTTCGGCGGCGAACATGGCCAGCCGCAGGGTGGATACCGGGTAGATGACGGCGTTGTAGCCGATCGACTCCAGCGTCGCGGCCGCAACCAGTTCGGACTTGCCGAACTCGGTCATATTGGCCAGCAACGGGGTCGACACCGCGGCCCGGAATTTCTCGAAATCCGCGGGCGTGCGCAGGGCCTCGGTGAAGATCAGATCGGCACCGGCCGCGGCGTAGGCCCGCGCCCGTTCGATCGCCGCGTCGATTCCTTCGATTCCGGCGGCGTCGGTGCGCGCGCAGATCACGAAGCCCGGATCACGGCGCGCGGCCACCGCGGCCCGCAGCCGGCGCACCATTTCTTCGGTGGGCACCACCGCTTTCCCGTCCAGATGGCCGCAGCGCTTCGGATTCACCTGGTCTTCCAGATGGCAACCGGCGATACCGGCGTCTTCGAGGACGGTGACCGTCCGGGCGGCGTTCATCGGCTCCCCGAAACCGGTGTCGGCGTCGACGAGTACCGGTAGATCGGTGACCCGGGCGATCTGCTGTCCGCGCCCGGACACCTCGGTCAGCGTGGTCAGGCCGATATCCGGTAGCGCCAGCTCGGCCGACACCACCGCGCCGGAAATGTACACACCCTCGAAGCCGATCTCCTGGATCAGCTTGGCCACCAGCGGGTTGAACGCGCCCGGGAAGCGCTGGATCTTCCCGGAGCCCAGCCCGGCGCGGAAGGCGGCGCGCTTGTCCGCCGCGGACGTCGATGCCGCGAGCAATCCGGTCATCGGAACAGCCCCTGCGGCGAACGCGGCGCGCGGGCGAGCGCATCCGGCGAGACGGTAAAGGTGAGCTCCGGCAATTCGCCGGCGGACAGTCGGCCCGCACGCTGCGCCACTTCGAGGAAGCGGTCCTGTTCGGCCGGATCGACGACGCCCTCGGCGAGCGAGCGGAACTTGGCGATGTACTGATCGCGCGCGAAGGGGCGCGCGCCGAGCGGATGCGCGTCCGCGACGGCGAGTTCGTCGGTGATCACCTCACCGCTCTTCAGCGTGACCTCGGCGCGGGCGCCGAAGGCCTGCTCGCCGGGATCGGTCGAATGGTAGCGGCGGGTCCACTCCGGGTCTTCGGCCGTGGAGATCTTGCGCCACAACTCCACGGTGTCGGGTCGTCGCGCTCGTTCCGGCGCGTAGGAGCGCTCGTGATGCCAGGTGCCGTCCTGCAGGGCGACAGCGAAAATATAGGGCACGGAATGATCCAGGGTCTCCCGCGACGCCGCCGGATCGAATTTCTGTGGATCGCCGGAGCCGGTGCCGATCACTACATGGGTGTGGTGACTGGTGTACAACACGATCGAAGCGATCTGCCCGAGATCACCGATCCGGCCACGCAGGCGGCGGGCCAGATCGATCGGGGCCTGGCTCTGGTACTCGGCGGAGTGCTCCTTGGTGTAGGAATCCAGGATGGCCCGCTTGGGCTCCCCCGGACCGGGTAGCGGCACCGAGTACTCGGCCTGCGCACCACCCAGCAACCAGGCGATCACGCCGTCCTCGCCCTCCCAGATCGGTGCCGGGGCACCCTCACCCCGCATGGCCCGGTCCACCGCCTCCACGGCCGTCTTCCCGGCGAACGCGGGCGCGTATGCCTTCCAGGTCGAGATCTCGCCCTTCCGGGACTGACGGGTCGCGGTGGTCGTATGCAGTGCCTGGCCGACGGCCTGATAGACGGTCTCGGCGTCGAGCCCGAGCAGGGTGCCGATACCGGCGGCCGCCGACGGGCCGAGATGGGCGATGTGGTCGATCTTGTGCTCGTGCAGGCAGATCCCGCGAGCCAGGTCGATCTGGATCTCGTACCCGGTGGCCAGGCCGCGGATCAGCTCGCGACCGGACCGGCCCGTGTGCTGGGCGACAGCCAGGATCGGTGGGATGTTGTCGCCCGGATGGGAGTATTCGGCAGCCAGAAAGGTGTCGTGGAAATCGAGTTCGCGCACCGCCACTCCGTTGGCCCACGCCGCCCACTCCGGAGAGAACCGGCCGTCGGCGCCGAATACGGTGGCGCCCGGCCGATAAGGGTGCGCCAGCGCCTGTGCGCGAGCATCGGCGACGGGCCGCCGGAGCAGCGATGCCGCGGCGACGGCCGCATTGTCGATGATCCGGTTGACGATAATCTCCTCGGTTTCCGGGGCGACCGCCACCGGATCGGTCGCCACCTCCGCGATCCGCCACGCGAGATGCTCCTCGCGGGGGAAACGCTCCGCCGAACGGTGGGTGCGGACGAGGTGATTCTGCACGGTCCAATGCCTCCAGGAGTCGATGCGATTCGCTTCTTCCGAACGCTACATAGCCCCCGGGCCTGCGGAAATACGTCGCACAAGGCGAATTTTGCGGAAGCGGATCTGCGAATTTGCGGAAACTGTGGAACGACATCGGCAGGCGGCCCCGCCCCCGGTACGCCGCGACCGACGGGGCCGAATCCGCGGACCGCGGCAGGGTTCTCGGCGCACAGCCGGGCGGAGCGGAAGGGACACGATCGTCCTACGGCGCGGCACACCTTTCCGCGTGCCGGGCATGAGCGGGGAGCGGTCGCCCACCCGGAGTGCGCCCGGTGACGATCGTCGCGCCCGGCCCTGCGGGATCGTTCAGCCGGAATCGCGCGCCGGTGCGTAGGGAGTATTCGCCGGACGGTTCTCGTCGGCCGCGAGCGGGCGGCCGATCTGGGGGAACGCGCGCTGAGCGCATGCGGTGCGCTCACACACCCGGCAGCCGGCTCCGATCGGTACGGCGACGGCCGAGTCGTGGATCGGCAACCCGTGCGAGTAGACGAGCTTCTCCGCGAACGCGAGATCACAGCCGAGACCGACGGCGAAATCCCGTGCGGGCGCCAGATACCCGGGATTGTGCTCGCCGGTGGTGCGGGCCAGCCACAGGTAGGTGCGGCCGTCGGGCATCTCGGCGATCTGCGTGCGGATCCGGCCCGGGGTGGCGAAAGCGTCGTGGACCACCCACAGCGGACAGCTGCCACCGACCCGGGAGAAATGGAATGCCGTCGCGGACTGGCGTTTCGAGATATTGCCCGCCCGGTCGGTACGAACGAAGAAGAACGGCACGCCGCGCCGGCCCCGGCGCTGCAACGTCGACAGGCGGTGGCATACGGTCTCGAACCCGACCTCGAACTGCGCGGAGAGCAGGTCGATGTCGTAGCGCAACCGCTCCGCCGCGTCGAGGAATCGACCGTACGGCAGGATCAGGGCGCCCGCGAAGTAGTTGGCCAGACCGATACGCAGCAGCCGCCGCGACTCGTCCGGAAGCGTCGCGTTCTCCCGGAGCAGGTCCTCGATCACATCGGAACAGCCGAGGAAGGCCAGCTGGGTGGCGAGCTGGAACGCCCGCTGCCCGGCGGTGAGCCGCCGCGCGAGGGTTAGTATGCGCGCCTGTGGGTCGTAGACCCGTTTGGGTCCGGGCCGGACCGGGTCCTCCGAGCGGATCCGCACCGCCACGTCGTAGTCGTCGCGCAGCAGCCGGGCCAGCTGCAGATCCAGACCACCCAGGGTGAAACCGCCCGCCGCGAACAACTCCTCGGCCGCGGTATCGAGGGCCGGAAGATGGTTGCGGTGGTCGTAGAAATAGTCGCGTACGTCTTCGTAGGGCATGGCGGTCCGCGGGGCGGCGACCGGACCGCCGATTCCCGCCGTCAGTTGTTCGAGCCGGCCGTCCGCGCTGCGCAGCCGTCGATGCTGGCTGATCAGCAACCGTGCCGCCGTCGGTACCCGGGAGAGCAGATCTTCGAGTTCGCCGCTGGTCACCGCGGTGGCCTCCGGGTCCTCGGCGAACACCTCGTGCAGGTCGGCGAGCAGCCGCGCATCGGTCTCCGCCGCGAAGAATCCGACCTCCAGATCGAAGGTCGAGGTCAGGCGCATCAGCACCGGCACCGTCAGCGGCCGCTGATCGTTCTCGAGCTGGTTGACGTAGCTCACCGACAACCCCAGCGCCTTGGCCAGCCCGGACTGGGAAAGACCCCGCTGCTCACGCAGCGCCCGCAGCCGACCGCCCGCGTACATCTTCTCCACCGCCGAGGTCCTTTCCGTACCGGCGTAACGCCCGATCCGCGAGGCGACGGACAGTCCCGGATTCCACCGGATCCCCGCGCGCCGGCCGATCCGGCAGGTTTCGACATCCCGGCCGCGCGGAGCGACGCGAGATGACCAGCTGCACCGGCCAGCATAGGCCCGGCGGCCGAGTTCCCGCGGCCGACGGGAACCGGTTTCCGGTGCCGGGTGGCGGCGGCCCGGAACGGGGGCGCCGCTGGAGTGGGCGCGGCCGCGTGCGTCGGCCCTCGGTCCGGTACGGGATCCGGCCGACCCGTATCCCACGACCGTCCACCGTCGATTCCGCATGCTCAGCGCACATTCCCGGACCGCTAAGGTGCAGCATATGACCGATCCGCCCACCGCTGCCCGCCGTCACCGGCCCGCCCTGCGGGGGCCGGCGGTGGGAGTGGCCGCTGCCGCCGGCCTGGCCGCGGCGATGGGTGTCGGCCGGTTCGTGTTCACTCCGCTGCTGCCGATCATGACCGATTCGGCGGGAATCACCGCCGGCGACGGCGCCGTGATCGCGACCGGCAACTACGCCGGTTACCTGGCCGGAGCTCTGCTGCTGTCCCGCCGGCCGCAGTGGAGCGTGCGCTCGATGTTCCTCGTCTGGTCGGTGCTGCTCGTCGCCAGTGAAGCCGCGATGGCCGGCACCGCCCAAGTCGGCGTCCAGACCGCGCTGCGATTCGTGGCCGGAGCGGCCAGCGCGGCGATCTTCATCGCGTGTGCCGCCACCGTCGCCCACCACCGCGGCGCGGGCGCTTCGCCCGGAGTCGCCTTCGCCGGCGTCGGCGCCGGGATCGCGGTCACCGGGATCTACACCTTGCTCGCCGCGCCCCAGCTGTCGTGGCAGGGCCTGTGGCTCGGCTCGGCAGTGCTCACCGCGCTACTGCTGATACCCGCCCTCCTGCTCGATATCCGTGCCGAACCCGGCAGCGCCGATACCGGCACAACGGCCGGACCGGACCCGACAGCACGGCGAGCGTGGCGCTTGCTGCTCGGCTCGTACTTCGCCGAAGGCGTCGGCTACATCATCGTGGGCACCTTTCTGGTGGCGGCGGTCGCCGGCAGCGGCAGCTCCACCGCCGGGGCACTGGTCTGGACGCTCGTCGGAGTCTGCGCGATGCCGGCGACCGTGGCCTGGCACCGGGTCGCGCGCGGATTCGGTACCGGACCGACCCTCGTCGCGACCCTGGGGTTACAGGCCACCGGTACCGCGGTCGCCGCGGCCTCGGGCAGTATCGCCGCCGCGGTGGTCGCCGCGGCGACCTTCGGCGCGACCTTCCTGGCCGTGGTGGTCCTGACTCTCGATTTCGCGCGCCGACTGCACGTGCCGCGTGCCGCGGCGAAACTGACGGCCGGGTACGCGGTCGGCCAGGTGGCTGGTCCGCTGATCGTCATCCCGGTCATCGGCACCGACTTCGGCACCGCTTTCACGATCGCCGCGCTGATCATCGCGTTCTCGGCGGCACTGGCGGCGGCGGCCACCCGCGCAGAACGCCGCCGAGCAACCGGACCGGCGTCCCCGGGAACCGCATCTTTTCCGCACCCGGCCCGGGTCCGAAGCGAGTCCGCCACTACGGGCGACGCACGGGCCGCTACCGCGGACCCGTCTTCATTGCACCGGCGCAGCAACGCTCGGTAGCGTGGCGCCGGTAAGTCTCACGAATACCGGAGCCGACCCGGGGGGGATACCAGTGACCGGAACACCGCGGCACTCGTTCATCGAAGAATTGACCTGGGACA
>JABFXT010000535.1 GCA_013361595.1 Nocardia sp.
GTGGGCATCGCCAGGCGTCTCCTCCCCTGGGGGCGGGTGCTGGCCGAGCTTCCTTCGCAACGACCGCTGGTGGTCGGTGATTGCCGAGACCGGCCGATCAGATACAAGGTCGGCCGTGCGGCGCGAGTGGTGCTACTCGGGTATGCCCTCATCGACGAGGACACCCTGCTCGATCATGCGATGTCGATCGATACGGTCGCCCGCTGGCGAAGGGTACTGGACTCGATCGACGGATGCTTCCACGCCGTCGTCGATGTGAACGGCGAAACCCTCATCTGTGGTGGGGATGACGGGTCCTGCGGCCTGTACCGGGGCCGGGTCGGCGGAATCGATATCGCCGCGGATACGGTGCATGCGCTTCGGCATCTCGCCGGGACGAAGCTCGATCCCGGCGCCCTCGCCGCGCATCTGCTCGAGCCGATACCCCATCACCTCGCACAACGTCCATTGCTCGCCGGCATCGAGCCGGTCCCGGTGGGGTCCGGGCTGCTGATCGCGCCGAGCGGCGCGGCCCGGTCGATCGGCGGTGTCCGGGCACCGACCGCGGTCCGGGATCTCACCGAGGGGGCGGCCGAGGTCCGGGCCCGGCTCGTGACCGCCGTAGCGGCGCGTACCGCGGCGGGCGGCACCGTCACGTCGGAGTTCTCGGGCGGGTACGACTCCACAACGCTCGGGTTCCTCGCCGCGCGGGGCCCGGCGCAGGTCAAGGTGGTCACGGCGCAGGGACGCGATTCCGCCAACGAGGACCTCGCCTGGGCCGCGCGGGCGGCCCGGTACCTACCGGACGTGGCGCACGCGATTCTCCCGGCCGCCGACCTACCGCACACTTACGCCGGGTTATGGGACGGACCGACCTGGTTGAACGAGCCTTCACCACTGATCGTCGGCAGAAGTCGCGTCGGTGCGCTGGCACGGCTGGCATCGGAATTCGGTCCGGCCGTGCACCTGACCGGACATGGCGGCGACCATATCTTCGGTGGCCTGCCCACCCGCTTTCGCGATCTGCTCTGGCACCGGCCGTTCACCGCGTGGCGGGGGCTGCGGGGCTTCGCGGCCCTCGGTGGATGGCGTCTGCGAGATGTGGTGCGCGACTCCGTCGATCCCACCGGTTTCCACTCGTGGTGGCGGAAGAACACCAGGCCGGTCGTGAGTCGGCCGGTCAGACGTAAACCGATGCTGGGCTGGGCGATTCCGCCGTCGGCGCCGGTGTGGACAACCGAAGCGGCCTTCGGTGCGATCGGCGAGGGCATCACCTGGATGGCGTCGGCTACCGAACCGTTGGCGCCGGAGCGCGGCGGTCACGTCGAACTGGAGACCATCATCGAGGGTGCCAGAGCGGTGGCCGTACTGAATCGTCTGTCGTTGGCTTCGGGTGGGCCCCCGTCGACGGCGCCCTATTTCGATGACGGGGTGATAACCGCTGCCCTGTCGGTAGCCGTGGAGCATCGGGTCAGCGCGTGGACATACAAACCATTGCTCGGTGCTTCGGTACGGGGGCTCGTTCCCGATCCGGTGCTACGGCGACAGACCAAGGACGACGGTTCGCACGACGTCGAGGCCGGATTGCGTGCGCACCGAGACGAACTCGTCGCCCTGTGGGAAGGTTCGCGAATGGGCGAGATCGGCCTCGTCGACTCGGCGAAACTGAAAGAGCTCTGCGCGCGTCCCAGTTCGTTCGAGCTGGAAGAGGGGACGATGTTCACGACGATCGCGTGTGAGCTCTGGCTACGCGATCTGGAACGTGATTTCGTCGAACCGGCACAGCAGTACGGATAGGACGGGGGACAGCAGGATCATGGGTGGGCTGACACTGCGACGGGGGTTGTCCTTCGCGGAAACGGCATACGGGGGAGTAATTCTCGATATGCGGCGGGGAGACTATTGGCGGTTGAACCCGGTCGGCGCGGCGGTGGTCGCCGCGCTCGTCGCCGACGGCGGTGCCGATCCGGTTGCCGCGATCACCGCGCAGTTCGAGATCGACGTGACGACGGCCCGGCGCGATATCGACGAACTCCTGGATCGCCTTCGGGATCTCGGATTGGTGGTCGCATGAGCTACCACATGTCGCTCGAGACCGGATTCCCCGCCGCCGGCGGAAGGTGGGAGCGGTTCTCCGCCCGGTGGGCGGTGCGAATCGCGGGACTCGTGGTCGTACTGTCCCCACGCCGGATCGAATGGCTACTGGTACAGCTACACCGGGGAAGCCGTCCCGCCTCGTTCGAAGAGGCCGAAAGATGGCGCCGGCAGGTGGTGGCGGTGAGTCCCGCCGCCGCGGGCCGATTCGGGTGCCTGCCGAGGTCGGTGGCCACCGTTCTGTTGAGCCGGCGATACGGTGCGTGGACCACGTGGTGTGTCGGCGTTCGCAACGAACTGCCGTTCGCGGCGCACGCGTGGGTCGAAGCGGAAGGCAGACTCGTCGGTGAGGCGGGAGATATGAACACTTTCAGTCGACTGGTCGTCGTCGGCAGTCACGCGAACGTGGGTGAGGATATCCGTGGACAACGGTGAATTCCGGTCCGGTGATTCGTGGCCGCGTCGGGTCGGCGCTCTGCTCCGGCTGATCGCACCACACCGGAAGGCGCTGCTGGGAGCCACGGCACTACTGCTGGTCGGTACGGCGCTTTCACTGGTGCAGCCGCTCCTCGCCGGGCAGGTGATCCGGGATGCGAGTGCGGGTGACGCGATCGCGTGGTCCCTGGCCGCGTTGGTGGGCGCCTACCTCCTGCATGCCGTCACCGATACCTGCGGGCTGTACATTCTCGAGCGCTCCGGTGAATCCGTGCTCTTGACGGTGCGCAACCGCTTGTCCGGACATCTGCTGAGACTGAGCATCCCCACCCTCGATTCGCTCAGGATCGGGGACCTGATCTCGCGGGTGACAGTCGATCCGACGGTGATCCGAAACGTTGTCGGATCCACCCTCGTCCAGCTGTTGACCGGCGCGGTGACCCTCGTCGGAACGGTCGCGGTGATGCTCTGTCTCGACTGGCTCCTGTTCTCCATCGTCTTCGTGACCGTCGGAATCGCCGCGGCCGCAATGCTGCTGGTGATGACGAGGATCGAACGAGCCTCCACCGAACTGCAGGAGAGTGTCGGTGCGCTTTCCGCGGATATCGAACGAGCACTCGCCGGGGTGCGGACGGTGAAGGTGAACAATGCCGAAGGCCGTGAGCACGAGCGGTTGACCGAGTTGGCCGGCGAAGCGTATCGCGTCGGGGTTCGTGCCGCCCGGTTGCGGGCGCTGGGAAATCCGGCGATGCATCTCGCGGTCACCGGTTCGTTCGTCGTCTCCCTGGTCGTCGGCGGCGTCCGGGTGGCGAATCATCAGATGGAGTTGAGCAGCCTCGTTTCGATGATGCTCCTGGCGATGAATCTGTTGATTCCGGTCGGCGATCTCTTCAACGGCTCCGTCGGGCTCCAGCAGGCCCTGGGGGCCCTGAGCCGGATACGGTCGACACTCGAATTGCCGGGTGAGGACGTCGAGGATGCCCGGCGCAACGGCGTCGAATCGGATGGCGGGCCGGTGACCCCGACGCTCGGTGCACCCGATCGCGCGGGAGCCGAGGACTTCGCGCTGGAGTTCCGGGATGTGCATTTCTCCTATGCCGACCGGCCGGTGCTCGGCGGCGTGTCGTTTTCGGTGCCGGCGCGCGGGCATATTGCCCTGGTCGGGCAGTCGGGTGCCGGAAAGTCCACGGTGTTCTCGCTGGCGAGCAGGTTCTACGATCCGGACCACGGCGATATCCTGCTGGGTGGCCGGTCCTACACCGGCCGGCCGCGCCGGGCCTGGCGTTCCGAAGTCAGCCTGCTGGAACAGAACGCGCCACTGTTGTTCGGCAGTCTCCGGGACAACCTGACCTACCGGCAGCCCGGTCTCGCCGATGCCGACCTGCGCCGAGCGACCGAACTCGCGGGTCTGGACGATCTTGTCGCACGGCTTCCGCACGGTCTCGATACTCCGGTGGGCGAACACGGTGTGTTGCTCTCTGGGGGCGAACGTCAGCGTGTCGCGCTGGCACGGGCGTTGATACGCCGCCCGGTGCTGCTGATGCTGGACGAACCCACGGCGATGCTCGACGCCGAGACCGAGCAGGCATTGCACGCGACCATTCGGACAGTGCGACAGGAATGCGCACTTCTGGTCATCGCTCATCGGCTGTCCACCATCCGTGAAGCGGATACCGTCGTATATCTCAAAGACGGGTTGATCGTCGACAGCGGTCCGCACGACGATTTGGTTACCCACAATGCGGACTATCAGCAGCTCATCGGGGCGAAGGTGTAACCGGTGGACGCCGTGCGCGGTCCAGGACCCGGGATCCGCGCCGGAAGGGCTCAGCGCGGACGATAGTCGGCGACGAGCCATTCACCGCCGACCCGCTGCACGCTGACGGTCACCAATGTCGCCGCGCCGACCGGTTCCGGATGCCGGACGTTGCGGGTCTGCTGGTTCGCGAAGACGGTGACGTTGTAGTTGTCGCCGTCCACAGCGTCGACGGCCGTGCTCACGACCTCGGCCTGGGCGACGACTTCGGACTCGGTCATGACATCGGCGAGTGTGGCGCTGACGGTGTCGTAGCGATGGGACAGTCCGGCGGTGGTGCCCTGCCGGATACCGGCGAAGAACGTATCGAGGCTCCGGAAGTCGTAGGTCAGCGAACGTTTCGCGTAGTCGGCCGCGACGGCGGCGACCCGGTCGCCGTCGGTGATGCGGCCGCGCAGTTCGTCCAGTTCGTTCTCGGCGGAATACCAGCGCCAGCCGAGCAGAGCCGCCAACGCCACGACCGATACCGCTGCGAGTCCCCACGCCGACAGCGTGGCCCACGGCCCGGCCGCACGCTGCCGGCCGGGCTCGCGTTCGTCGCTGTACTCCGCTGTCTCGCTCACTGTGGGCCCTCGTTCGTTCCGGGAGTGACTGTGCCGCAGGCGGACAGGAACGTGACGCGGAGTCCGCTCGGCTGTATCCGGGTGGACTTCATCGGCACACCGCCCGATTCTGCGTTCCGGTGAGGCCCGCCGGGGTGAACGGCCAGGCCGGACA
>JABFXT010000539.1 GCA_013361595.1 Nocardia sp.
ACCAAGCTCCGGATCGATCAGATCGGCCCGGTCGATACGATCGAGGGACTCTGCGACGGCGTGTCCTCGCGTCGTAACCAGCTGCTGGTCGACCTCGGGTCGGAACTTTCGCTGGGTGCGATCGACGGCGCCGCCGATGCCGATATGGGTGCCCTCTCGGCGACCGTGGAACGTCTCGCCCGCACCTACAAGCCGTTCGGTTCGGTGCTCAGCGACGCGATCAACGATCACCTGCGCAAGGTGTTCGGACCGTCCGGCAAGCGGCCGGCCGCGATCGCCGAGCGGGTGAAGAAGGTCTGGGAACTGGGTGAGGGCTGGGCCAGCCACATCACCGCCGAGGTTTCGCTCGGTACCCGCGAGGGCACCAGCGTGCGCGGTGGCGATCTGGGCGGCCTCGTATCCGGCGCGCTCACCGACGGTGCCTCCGTGGACGCCGCGGTCGACGCCGCGGTACAGGCGGTGGCGGCCCGGCGCGGAGTGGCGGTGACGCTGCCCTCGGCCGGTGGATCCGGCGGCGGCACCGTGGATGCCGCGGCGCTCGGCGAGTTCACCGAGCAGATCACCGGTAAGGACGGTGTGCTGGCTTCCGCGGCGCGCCTGGTGCTGGAACAGCTCGGCCTGAGCGAGCAGACCTCCGCGCCGGAGGCCACCGAGGACGGTCTGGTCGATCTCGTGTCCGCCGAACTGGGTTCGGATTGGCCGCGACTCGTCGCGCCGGCGTTCGACGCCCGCAAGGCCGTGCTCATCGACGACCGGTGGGCCACCGCGCGTGAAGATCTGGCCCGGTTGTGGCTGGGTGACGACGCGGTGACCGCGCAGCTGCCGGTCACCGGGTTCGCCGGTGCCGGTGCGGCTGTCGCCGCACAGGCCGACTGGTGGCGCCGGCGGGCCGCGCATGAGGCGCGTTCGGTGCTCGCCGGTCACTACGAGCGGATCGCCACGGCGGCCCGCGACAGCGACGGAGCCGGCGAATGGGCCGACGAGATCGCGGTGATCACCGGCGCCAGCAAGGGTTCCATCGCCGCCGCGCTGGCCGGTCGCCTGCTCGGTGGCGGCGCGACCGTGGTCGTGACCACCTCGCGTCTGGACGACACCCGGCTCGCCTTCTACCGCGACCTCTACCGCGCCAACGCCCGCAACGGTGCCGCGCTGTGGGTGGTCCCGGCGAATATGGCCTCCTACACCGATATCGACGCCCTCATCGACTGGGTCGGTACCGAACAGGTGGACAACGCCGGTGGCGCCAAGATCAAGACCAAGGACGCGCTGACCCCCACCCTGCTGCTGCCGTTCGCGGCGCCGCGGGTCTCCGGATATCTCTCCGACGCGGGTGCCCGCGCCGAAATGGAGATGCGGGTGCTGCTGTGGTCGGTCGAGCGGCTCATCGGTGGACTGTCCACCCTGGGCGCCGACCACGATGTCGACGCGAAACTGCATGTGGTGCTGCCCGGTTCGCCCAACCGCGGTCTGTTCGGCGGTGACGGCGCCTACGGTGAGGCCAAGGCCGCGCTGGACGCCGTGGTCGCCCGGTGGCGGGCCGAGAAGACGTGGGCGGCCCGGGTCACCCTGGTGCACGCGCTGATCGGCTGGGTCCGGGGTACCGGGCTCATGGGCCACAACGATCCGATGGTGGACGCCGTCGAGCAGGCCGGGGTGCAGACCTGGTCGACCGACGAGATCGCCGACGAACTGCTGAAGTGGGCGACCGAGCAGGCCCGGGCTGCCGCCGCGGCCGATCCGCGGCAGGTCGACCTCACCGGCGGGCTGGCCGGTGCCGATCTGGATCTGGCGGCGCTGGCCAAGCAGGCACAGGAAGCCGCCGAGGCCGAGGAAGGCGACGAGGAGCCGACCTCGGACGCGCCGCGGATCTCCGCGCTGCCCGCGCCGCCCGCGCTGAGTTCGGCACTGCCCGTTCCCGAATGGGGTACGGTGACCGCCGATCTCGCCGATATGGTCGTCATCGTCGGCGCCGGTGAGCTCGGACCGTACGGGTCCGCGCGGACCCGGTTCGAGATGGAGGTCTCCGACGAGCTGTCGGCCGGCGGTGTGCTGGAGCTGGCCTGGACCACCGGCATGGTGGCCTGGGAGAACGACCCGAAGCCGGGCTGGTACGACACCGAAACCGGTGACCTCGTCCCGGAACACGAACTGGCCGAGCGCTACCACGATGCCGTGGTCGAGCGGTGCGGTATCCGCCGCTACGCCGATGACGGTGCCATGGTCGACAACAGCAGTCCGCTGATGACCTCGGTGTTCCTGGACCAGGACCTGTCCTTCACGGTCGGCGGCGAGGCCGAGGCGCGTGCCTTCTACGCGGCCGGCCCCGAGCACACCGTCATCACGCCGGTCGCCGATTCCGGCGACTGGACGGTGACCCGTAAGGCCGGTACCGAGATCCGGGTGCCCCGCCGCGCGAATCTGTCGCGGACCGTGGGTGGGCAGATCCCCACCGGCTGGGATCCCACTGTCTGGGGTATCTCCGCCGATATGGCGTCCTCGATCGACCGGGTCGCGCTGTGGAACATCGCCTGCACCGTCGACGCGTTCGTCGGGTCCGGATTCAGCCCCGCGGAGCTGATGAGCTGGGTGCACCCGAGCCTGGTGGCCAACACCCAGGGCACCGGTATGGGCGGTATGTCGTCGATGCGCTCGCTCTACGTCGACAATCTGCTCGGCGAACCGCGGCCCAACGACATCCTGCAGGAGGCTCTGCCCAACGTCGCGCTGGCGCATGTGGTGCAGTCCTATGTCGGCAGCTACGGCGCCATGGTGCATCCGGTCGCGGCGTGCGCCACCGCCGCGGTGTCGGTGGAGGAAGGTGTCGACAAGATCAAGCTCGGTAAGGCCGAGGTGGTCGTGGCCGGTGGCTTCGACGATCTGGGTATCGAGGGCATCGTCGGCTTCGGCGATATGTCGGCCACCGCGGATTCGGCGGCCATGAGCGCCAAGGGGATCAGCGACCGCTACTTCTCCCGGGCCAACGACCGCCGGCGCGGCGGGTTCGTGGAATCGCAGGGCGGTGGCACCGTGCTGCTGGCCCGCGGTGACGTGGCGCGGGAACTGGGTCTGCCGGTGCTCGGCGTGGTCGCCTACGCCCAGTCCTACGCCGACGGCGTGCACACCTCCATCCCGGCGCCCGGGCTGGGTGCGCTGGGTGCGGGCCGGGGCGGCCGGGAATCCCGGTTCGCCGCGGAACTGCGCAAACTCGGCGTCGGTCCGGACGATATCGCGGTGGTCTCCAAGCACGACACCTCCACCGCGGCCAACGACCCGAACGAGTCGGAACTGCACGAGCGGTTGGCCGGAGCCATCGGCCGGTCCGCGGGCGCACCGCTGTTCGTGGTCTCGCAGAAGAGCCTGACCGGGCACGCCAAGGGTGGTGCCGCCGCGTTCCAGCTGATCGGCCTGTGCCAGGTGCTGGAGAACGGGGTGGTGCCGCCGAACCGGAGCCTGGACTGTGTGGACGAGAAGATGGCGGAGTATCCGCATCTGGTCTGGGTGCGGGAGGCGCTGCGCTTCGGCGACCGGTTCCCGCTCAAGGCCGGTCTGGTGACCTCGCTCGGCTTCGGGCATGTGTCCGGCCTGCTCGCGATCGTGCATCCGGAGGCGTTCGTCCAGGCGATCGAGCCGGAGCTGCGGGCGGAGTACCAGCGCCGGGCCCAGGAACGGTTGCTCGCGGGCCGGCAGCGGATCGTCGAGGCGATGTGCGGTGGCGCGGCGCTCTACGAGCGTCCGGCCGACCGGCGACTCGGCGGCGACGGCACTCCGGCGGCGCGGATACGCGGCCTCGAAGCCGATGTGCTGCTGTCCGCAGATGCCCGGCTCGGAGCCGACGGGGTCTACCAGATCGGCGGAGCCGGTTGTGAGACCGGACAGTTCGCCGGTGGCGATGCCGACTCCGCCGTCACACCGTAGGCTGCGCGACTGTGACCATCCTCGGAATCGGCTTGGACCTGGTGACCATCTCCGAGTTCGCCGAACAACTGGACCGTGCCGGAACGACCATGCTCAGGGAGAGTTTCACCGCCGGTGAACGGCGGTACTGCCAGAGCAAGGCCACCGATCCGGCCCGCAGTTACGCGGCGCGGTGGGCGGCGAAGGAGGCCGTGCTCAAAGCCTGGGCCTCCTCCCGCTTCGCCCGCCGCCCGCAGATCGGGGACAACCCGTATCCACTGATCGAGGTCGTCAACGACGCCTGGGGCCGGCCGAGCATCAAATTGCACGGCCTGGCCGCGGAGTTCCTGCCGCGGGTGCGGGTGCATCTGTCGCTCACCCACGACGGTGATACGGCGGCCGCGATGGTGGTGCTGGAGGACCCGGGCGAACTCGCCGATCTGATCGAGGGACGCGCGCAGGAGAACTGACGAACGTCCCGGCCCGGGTGGCGGATTCGAGTATCGCCGGTCCCGTCGGACAGTAGCTCACCCGGAACGCTCGGCCGTGCCCGTCACGGCCGAGCGTTCGCCGTCGGCCACCCGGATCGCGCGGTCGTCCGGTGCTCCGGCCGTGTATCTCCCGTGGCTACCGGCCGGCCGGTGAGCTGTCGGCCGGTGGACGATGCGGGACGCGAGCGGGCCTGCCCCGGCAGGCTCACAAACCTTCGGGGTGTCCGGACAACCAGTGCGCGTACCGGTGCGCGAGCGTGTCACGTTCGGCGGTGGTGGGTAGCAGGACATCCGCGCCACCGTCGTAGGGATGGTGGATCCGCGCCAGGGACAGATCGGTGAGCATGACCCCCGCGGTCTCGTCGTCGGCCACGGCCCGCAGCAGGTCGTCCACCGCGCCGGGTCGCCAGTGGATCCGGCTGGCGAAAAGGTGTGTGTAGGAGACGAACTCGATATCTGTCTCGGTCGGATCGTCGCGGACCGAGGTCCAGTGGCGGGCGCCGGGATGCCGGCGCGCATGGTCGTCCGGCCGCGCGCCGGGCTCGGGACGGTCGGACCAGTCGCAGGTGATCAGGTAGATCTCTTGTCCGGCGAACAGCTCGTCCAGGACCGTGTTGTACCGGTCGAGCACGATGCGGTACTCCTCGGCCGTACCGGGATAGCGCTTCGATCCGGGCAGACTGTGGAACCGGACCCACCGATCCCGATAGGCATACTTCAGCTCGTCGGCCGCCGGCCGACACCGCGACCGGCGTCGTCGCCACAGCTCTGCCAGGTTGTCGCTCACCCGGTCAGGGTATTCGCGGGCCGGGTACGCCGAACATCGGTTTTCGCCGGTGGCCGCGAACCGGGCGGCTCGTATCCGGCGGGAGCTGGGTCAGCGCTGGCTGGCGGTGCGGGATTCCTTCTCCGCGACGAGGAGATAGGCGACCATGAGCCGTTTGAGCTCGGCGACGGCGTCGGCGTGACTCTGTTCGTCTTGTACCGAGAAATTCATCATCGAATACACCACGTGCACCAGCACCTCGGCCATCATGGTGCGCCGGGCGCGCGGAGTACGCGGCGTGAGCGGTCGCAGCATCTGCGAGACGACCTCGGCGAACTCCTTCTCGTGGATGGCGCCGGTCGCCCGGGTGGACGGGGTGGACTGCATGGCCAGCCACACCTCCCGCCGGGACGGATCGGTCATCCACAGACTGGCCAGATGGTCGACGAACTGATTCATATGCCGCAACCAGTCCAGGGACGGGATCTCGCCGTGGAAATCGGCCAGTTCCTGCGATACCGCCACCAGATCCTGCCGGTTGAGTTCGCAGACGATCACGTATTTGTTGGCGAAGAACTGGTAGAGGGTGCCGATGGGCACTTCCGCCCGGGCCGCGACCTCTTCACAGGTGAACGATTCGAAACCGACTTCCACCAGCAGCTCGCGTGACGCCTGCAGGAGCGCGTCGAACTTGCGCTTACTGCGTTCCTGCGTCGGACGCCGGCGCGGCATCAGCTCCTGCGGGTCGTCCTGAAGTTCCAGCGCAGGGTCCGGACGCCGTTTGGCCCTGGCCTCCGTCCGTACGTTCACCTGTCCCAGGCTAGCGGTTGGGGGAAACCCGTGGTGCGGAGTGTGTAACTGTGACGGCGAGTCTGTCATGTCTCACCATGGATATACCGCCGATCCGGGCAGCGCAACACGTCGGGCGGGTGTGCCCGGACCGGTCGGGATCGCTGTCACTGCCGGGTGCGTCGCCGGAACAGGTAGACCGCGGTGAGATAGGACACCACGGCGATGGTGCCCCACCAGGCGAGTGTCAGGAGCGGGCTGTTGCCGAGGGGAGTGCCGACCAGGAGTCCGCGCAGAGTTTCGATCACCGGGGTCACCGGCTGGTGTTCGGCGAACCCCCGCAGCCAGCTCGGCATGGTCTCCGGTGGGACGAACGCGCTGCTGATGTAGGGGATGAACATCGCGAAGACGGTGAATCCGTTGGCGGCCTCCGGGCTACCGGCGATCAGTCCGAAGCAGGCCGACATCCAGGACAGGGCCAGCACCACCAGGGCGAGCACCCCGGCCGCGGCGAGCCAGCGCAGCGGGTCGGCGGTGGGCCGGAAACCGATGGCCACCGCGACTCCGATCACGACCGTTGTGGCCGCCATATTGCGCAGCAGGCTTTCGGTGATGTGGCCGGTGAGGAACGCGGATCGGCTGATGGCCATGGCGCGGAAGCGGTCGACGATGCCCTCGGTGATATCGACGGATACGCCGACCGCGGTGGTCGAGGCGCCGAAACTGGCGCACAGCAGGATGATCCCGGGCACCACGTAGTCGACGAAGGTGCTGGCGCCGACGTTCATCGCGCCACCGAAGACGTAGACGAACATCAGCAGGATCATGATCGGCAGGGCGAGCGTGCTGATCAGCGAGTCCGGGCTGCGTAGGGTGTGGCGGATATTGCGGGCGGTCATGGTGGACGCGTCCTGGACGGAATGGGCGAGTGTGGTCACGCGCGTGACTTTCTGTGCGGGCGGATCAGGAGGCGGCGGGCAGCGGTTCGGCGGGCCGGCTGGTGAGGGCGAAGAACACATCGTCGAGGTCCGGTGTGTGCACGCTGAGTTGTTCGACGGTGAGGTCGAGTTCGGTGAACTCGTCGAGCAGATGTTTGAGATGGGTGACCGAGCCGTCGGAGGGGATCTGCAGGGTGAGTTCGTCCGGGTCGGTCTCCGGGTGCCCGGTGGCCCGGGCCGCGGCGGCCAGATCCGCGCGGTCGCCGAACCGGAAGAGGATATGACCGCCCGGGGTCAGGCGTTTGAGTTCGGCCGGGGTGCCGTCCGCGACGATCCGGCCGTCGTGCAGGACCGCGATGCGATCGGCCAGTTGATCGGCTTCCTCCAGATACTGGGTGGTGAGGAAGACGGTGACCCCGTCGGTCACCAGTTCCCGGATCACCGACCACAGTTCCCGACGGCTGCGTGGGTCGAGCCCGGTGGTGGGCTCGTCCAGGAAGACCACCTCCGGGCGTCCCATCAGGCTCATCGCCAGATCGAGACGGCGGCCCATGCCGCCGGAATAGGTGTTCACGGGACGGTTGGCGGCGGCGGTCAGGTCGAAGCGTTCGAGCAGTTCGGTGGCGCGGCGCCGGGTTTCCGCGCTGCCCAGATGCAGCAACCGGCCGACCATGCGCAGGTTCTCGGTACCGGTGAGCACCTTGTCGAGGGCGGCGTACTGGCCGGTGACCCCGATCGCCGCGCGGACCCGGTCGGCTTCGCCGATCACATCGTGCCCGGCGACCCGGGCGGTGCCCGTGTCCGGGTCGGTGAGGGTCGCGAGGATGCGCACCATCGTGGTTTTGCCGGCGCCGTTCGGGCCGAGCAGGGAGAACACCGATCCGCGGGCGATGTCGAGGTCGATATCGGTGAGTACGCGGTGTTCGCCGAAGGCTTTGCCGAGGCCGGTGAGGGAGATGGCGGGTGGGGCGGTCATCGTGGGCTCCGTTCCACTGACTGTGTGCCAGATAAACTGTATATGTCATATATTCTGCTTAAATGGTACACAGTTGACGCCGGGGTGCAAGATCCTCGCGAGAGCAGGTGATATAGGAATGGAGGCGGCGAGACCGCGGCACCGCGCCCGGGCCGCCTGGTGAGCGATCAGAACGGAGAGGTCGATAACGATGTCGAGCGCAGCAGGCTCGGGGCCGGATCAGCAGTCGCGATCGGCCGGGCCCCGGGAACCCGATCCGGTCGCGGCCCGGCCCGGCGGCGGCGAACCGTCGCTACCGAAATCGATCGAGCTGATGTGGGGGCTCGCGCCGGCCGGCACCCGCGGGCCCCGCCGTGGCCTGAGCCTGGACCAGATCGTGGATACCGCGATCGAACTGGCCGACGAAAGCGGATTCGCCGCGCTCTCGATGAACAAGGTCGCCGAGCGGCTCGGGTTCACCGCCATGTCCCTCTACCGCTATGTCGACAGCAAGGCGACCCTCCTGGAGATCGCGTTCGACCGAGTGGTCGGCACGCCGCCGTCCATCGCCGCCGGTACCCCGTGGCGCGATGCGCTGCAGCAGTGGGCCCGGGAGGAGTACCGGTTGATCAGCCGGCACCCGGGCTGGCTCGGCGCGCCGATGAGCGCCCCGCCGCTGGGCCCCAACAATATGGCCTGGCTGGAGGCGGGCCTGGCCGCGCTGGGGCAGACCCGCGTGCCCGAGCCGAGGAAACTGCAATTGGTGATGAACCTGTCGCTCTACGTGATCGGCCGGGCCCGGTTGGCGGCGGAGATCCGGCCGGGCGACGAGGAATCCGACGGCGACTGGGCGATCATCGATCGGGTACTCGATCCGGACCGCTTTCCCGCGCTCACCGCGGCCGTGCGTGCCCAGGCCTTCGAACAGGATCAGGAATCGTGGGGAGATCTGTTCTTCGACAACGGCCTGACACTCCTGCTCGACGGCTACGAGCGTTTGATCGCGTCCTACGAGTGAATCTCCGGGCCACTGTCGCCCGTCTCCGCCGGACGCCATCGGTGCGGGGCGCGCTGTTCCACACCCATTCTGTTCCCGGTGCTGGGAGGCAGCCGGAGGAGTCCGCGTCCCGAACTGAGAAGGTGAGCGAAAGTAACTAAAATTCAACATAACTGAGAGTGCAGGTAGCTCGACCATGGTTTCGCGCTCCGCCCCCCACGATTCCAGGCGACCGCTCGGTCGTACCGGATCTTCCGCGCAGATCCGACCGATATCGAACACCTCCGACGCCGACTCGTGGCATGTGTCCGCCTTCCTGCTACGGCGCGAACCCGTCGAACACGCCGAGGCATTGGCGAAGATCAGGCAACTGCGCGCGAGAATCCTGTTCGACAACGGTCGCCGCCCCGATTTCCGGGAGTCCGACGGGGGCTACGCCGACGACGAGGAACTCGATTACGACGCGTGGCATTTCCTCGTCGGCACCGAATCCGGCGGGCCCGTCCTGGGATACGTGCGCTTGTGCACACCGGTCACCGGGCATCTGTTCCACGCGCGGACCTATCTGGGCGAGGACGAGTACGGGAATATGCTCGCCGACAAAGGTTTCGACCCGGCCGAGACCTTCGAGCACAGCAGGCTCGTCGTCGAGCACCGCAGTCGCAAGCTGGGTCTGGGAATCTTCCTCAACGCGCTGGCCATCGGTGCGGCCCGGCATCTGGGTGCGGGTGCCATAGTCGGCACCTCCGGCACAAAGGACGGGCAGGACCGCTTCCACGAGCGGTTCGGGTTCCGCAGAATCGAGGGCACCCGTCGCTACGTCGACAACTACACCGAGGACGTCGTGGTCATGGCCCAGCGAACCGCCGACGGCGCCGACGAATACGAAGGACTGGTGAGCAGGCTGGCCGACCGGTTCCCGACATTCGTGTCCACGGATACACCGATGCTGGATCGGTCTCGTGTCGCGGCGCGGCCAGGACCGGTACTCGCGATTCCGGCCGACAATGCCGACCGTGACACCTGGCAGCCGGTGCTGTTCGTTCCGGCCGACCCGGACAGCCGAGCGGAATTGGCCGACCTCGTGAATTCGGGACAGGTGCATTCCGTCCACGACACGGTGCGGAGTCAGTTGGCCGGTCTGATCCGCAGCCGTGAACCGGGACGGAATTTCACCGCTGAGCAGCTGAGTGCCGGGATCGTCGAACAACTCGGCGGTGTCGATATCTCGGACTACGGCACCTGGGCCTGGTATCCGTGGTCCGGGAAACTGGTGCATATCCTGCCGCGCAGGGAATTCCGGCTGATGCGCACCGACCGCAACCGGGAGAAGATCACCCGTTCGGACCAGCGGCGGCTGCTCGATCGGCGAATCGGCATCGTCGGGCTCTCGGTGGGGACCAGCGCGGCACTCACACTCACCCTCGAAGGGGTGGGCGGCGCGTACCGGCTGGCCGATTTCGACGAATTCGAACTGTCCAACCTCAACCGGCTGCGGGCCGGAGTCGCCGCCGTCGGCGTGAACAAGGCGATCATCACGGCGCGGCAGATGTTCGAGATCGACCCGTACCTGGATATCGAGATCTTCACCGCCGGCCTCACCGACGGGAATCTCGCCGAATTCTTCGACGGCGGTTCCGGTCCTGTCGACCTGCTGGTGGAGGAGTGCGATACCGCCTATGTCAAATTGGCCGCCCGGGAGCAGGCGCGTGCGCGCCGGCTGCCGGTGGTGATGGATTGCAACGATCGAGGCATGCTCGATATCGAACGGTTCGACCTCGAGCCGGACCGGCCGCTTTTGCACGGCCGGCTCGGCGACCTCGGTTCCGCCGATATCCGCGACGCGACCGAGGCGCAGGAGATAGAGCTCATCCTCACCATGGTCGACATCGCGAACGCCAGCTCCGCCATCACGGAATCGCTGGGTCGGATCGGCCACACCCTGAGCAGCTGGCCCCAGCTCGCCTCCGGTGTGACCCTCGGTGGGGCACTCGTCACCGACGCCGCCCGGCGGATCCTGCTGGATCAGCGCTGCGGATCCGGTCGCTACTACATAGACCTGGACGAGCAACTGGCACCGACGCGCAACACCGCACCGATATAGAGCGGCGGGGCATCACCCGGGCCGGGCCCGGGTGATGCCCGCTCATACCGAGAGATCGCGGCGAAGTTTTGCGACGTGCCCGGTCGCGCGCACGTTGTACTGTGCCACCTCGATCTTGCCCTCGGCGTCGACGAGGAAGGTCGAACGGATGACGCCGGTCACCTTCTTGCCATACATCGTCTTCTCGCCGAACGCGCCCCACGCGGTGAGGACCGCGCGCTCGGGATCGGACAGCAGCGGGAAGTTGAGTTCCTCCGCGTCCCGGAACTTGGCCAGCTTCGCCGGTTTGTCGGGGGAGATGCCGATCACCTCGAGACCGGCCGAATTCAGCTCGCCGAGGCTGTCCCGGAAATCGCAGGCCTGTTTCGTGCAGCCGGGCGTGCTCGCGGCGGGGTAGAAGTACACCACGACCTTGCGGCCGCGGTAATCGGCGAGCGATACCTCGTTGCCGTCGGCGTCGGGGAGGGTGAAATCGGGTGCCGGGTCGCCGGGGGAGAGTCGCTGGTTGTCGGTCACCTGGCTACCGTAATCGACCCGCGCCGCTCCCGGACGCGTACCGGTCCCGGTGATCCGGCCGGTGGCGAGGGCGCGCGGATATCTCCGGCGCGTGTCACATCCGGCGGATCGCGGGCAGGACGACCGGGTAGCCGGAGCGGTACGCGCGGATACACTCGAGCCCGGACCCTGGCCCGATCCGCGGACCACCGCGGCCCAGGGGTGATCATCGGCCGCCGGTGGACGCGGCAGACCAGTTACAGGAGGCGTGAAGGTGGCAAAGGATACCGAGCGGATCGAGCAGGAGATCGAGGCCGCGCGGGAGCGGTTGGCCGGCACTCTGGACGAGATCGCCGTGCGGGCCGATCCGCAGCGGATCGCCGAGGGCACCAAACAGTTGGCGCTGGCCAAGGTCAACGAGCCGAAGGTGAAGTACACCCTGATCGGTGTGGGTGTCCTGGCGGTGGGTGCGCTGCTGTTCAAGATCCTGCGCTGATCCGGGTAGCTGCCCGGAATACAGAACACCCGGTGACAGAAACTGTCACCGGGTGTTCGTGCGCAGTAGCCGTGGATCAGACGGTGGGGCAAGCGAACACGTCGCCGTCGGGATCCAGGTGGGGGCCGAAACCGGGCTCACCGCGGAAAATCGGCGCCCGGCCCGCGGCGCGTGCTTCGTCACAGTTCTTGAAGGCGCCACCGGCCGAACCGGTCTGCGTCAGCTGGGCCGATCCGGTCGCGCCCAGCACGGCATCGGCCGCGGAGGAACCGGTACCTGCCAAGGAGGGCAGCGGAAGTCCGATCGGGCCGGCGCTCGCAGCAGGAGCGGCCAGAAGAGTCAGCCCCGCGGCGGCGGCGCTGACATAGAGCTGGCGTACGTTCATGAATTCCTCTATGTCTGCTGGGGAGTGGATCTACGTTCGACAAGAGAACGCGCGGCTTCCACTGTTGTGAGGGCCGGGTCGATTGTCAACTCGTATGGCCTGGATAAGACAGGAGAAAATGGGCACCGGGTTGGGTACTCCCCGGATGCTGTGACGCACCACGACGCAGTGGCGAAGTTCCCGCGCAGTACGGGGAGGTTTCGCCGGAGACAACACATTGTGATAGGGATGCATGCTATGTCCGAGGCTCGTACTCCGCTGCTGTTACTCGACCCGTCCCGGGCCGGCCGGAGTAAGCGATAGGTCGGGGAAAGCAGTTGTTGCGAATCAAGGACAGCGACGTCGCGGGTGACTCGTCCGTGCCGCCACCACCGGCGGCCGCGGCCCGCTCGGCCGATTACCGGCTGGATCTGGACGGCCTGCGCGGGATAGCGATCGCGCTCGTCGTCGCCTTCCACGTCTGGTACGGCAAGGTTTCCGGCGGTGTCGACATCTTCCTGGTGCTGTCGGGATTCTTCTACACCGGCATGCTGTTGCGTCAGGCGGAACGGACCGGCGCGGTGGGATTGCGGCAGACGGCGGTGCGGACCGCGCGGCGGCTGCTTCCCGCGCTGATGGTGGTGCTGGCGCTGGTGGCGGTGGTCACCGTGCTGTACCGGCCGTATTCGACCTGGGCAAATATGTCCGGTCAGACGATCGCCACCGCCTTCTACTACCAGAACTGGTATCTCGCGCAGGCATCGGAAAGCTATCTGGCCGCGGACCCCTCGGTGAGCCCGCTGCAGCATATGTGGTCGATGGCCGTACAGGGCCAGTTCTATCTCGCCGTCGCGGTGTTGCTGGCGGTGGTCACCTGGGTGTGCGCGCGCCTGCGCCGGACCGAGGCAGTCCGTCCGGCGATCGCGGTCCTCGCCCTGGTGCTCGGTACCGGTTCGTTCGTCTATGCCGCCGTGGGGATGACCACGTCGCAGGAATGGACCTACTACGACAGCGGCGCCCGCGCCTGGGAGCTGCTGACCGGTGCGCTGCTGGCCGCGGTGCTCCCGTGGGTTCGTGTCGTCGGGGGCCGGGTCGCGCGGGTCGTGCTGACCGGGCTCGCGTCCGCCGGACTCCTGGCGGTCCTCGTCTGCGGTGTTCTCTTCGACGGCGCCCGCCAGTTCCCGGGACCGGCCGCGCTGTTCCCGGTGGGCGCGGCGGTGGCGCTGATCGTCGCCGGTATCCGGACCGAGAGCGGCTGGCGCTCGGTGGTGTCCCGGTTGCTCGCCTCCCGCCCGATGGTCGAACTGGGGTCGGTCGCCTATTCCCTGTACCTCTGGCACTGGCCGCTGCTCATCTACTACCTGGTGCAGACCGGGAAACCACATGCCGGTCTCGGCGGGGGACTGATGGTCATCGCCGTATCGCTGGCGCTGGCGGTGCTGACCAACAAGTTCGTCGAGGAGCCGTTGCGCCTGCGGTCCGGGCGCACGATCGTGGCACCGGCCTGGCAGCGCCGTATTCCGGCCGTCGCGGTGAGCGTGGTCGGGCTGCTGGTACTCGGATCGTGTATCTCGTGGCAGGTGGTGGTGGCGCGCACACCGTCGGAGCCGGTGGAAGCGCTGCCGGTGAACGAATACCCGGGTGCGGAGGCGCTGTTCGCCGGAGCGGCGGTCCCGGCGGCGAAGCTGCGGCCGTCCATCCTCGAGGCGTCGAACGATCTGCCCGCCCCGACCCGCGACGGGTGTATTTCCGACTGGTTCAACAAAGAGATTGTGACCTGCACCTACGGTGATCCGAACGGGTCGCGCACCATCGCGATGGTCGGCAACTCCCACGCCGAGCACTGGATGCCCGCCATGGATGCCCTGGCCCAGGTGCACGACATCAAAGTCGTGGTCTATCTGAAGATGGGCTGTTCGCTGAACATCCGCGACGACGCGCAGTACCGGGGTCTGGATATCTCCGATTGCCGCGACTGGTCCCGGCAGGTGATCGATCTGCTCGCCTCGGACCCGCCGGACTGGATCTTCACCACCGCTACCGCGCCCATCTGGCCCAGTGGGGGCGATATGGTGCCGGCCGAGTATCTCGATGTGTGGGCGGCCCTGTCCGAGCAGAATCTGAATGTGCTGGCCATCCGGGACACGCCCTGGTTGCGCAGCCCCACCGGTGTCCGCTACAGCGCGGTGGACTGTCTGGCCGCCGGTGGTGACAGCGCGACCTGCGGGATGCAGCGGGCCACCGCGCTGGCGGCTGTCAATCCCGCGCTGGCGCATGCGGCGGCATTCCCGAATATGCGTCTGCTGGATCTCACCGATTCGGTGTGCGGGCCCGAGGTCTGCCGGGTGGTGGAGGGGAACGTCCTCGTCTACCACGACGAGCACCATCTCAGCGCCAGCTACGCGCGGACCCTGGCTCCCGAACTGGAACGGCAGATCGGAGCGGCCACCGGCTGGTGGTGACCGTCACGGTCAGGTGGGCCGCTGTCGTTCGCGGAGGTGCCGGTTCACCACGGGGTGACCGGCGGTTTCACCCAGAGCAGTTTTTCGTCGGTGTGCGCTCGCGCGGCCGCTGGATGACCGGGCCGCCGCGCCGCCCAGTGGGCCTTCTCGTCCAGCAGCTGTGCCACCGAATGCCAGGTCTCCTCGGTGCTGGGCGGGTTGGCGCCTGCCGCTCGCGCCAGCTTGCGCCGCGCGGCGGCGGGCATATCGAGAAGTTCGGAACCCGAGATATCCCGGTCCCACAGATATCCGGCCAGCTGCCGCGCTTTGGCGGCGCGACCGGCCTCCGCTGCCGGGGAATGCGCGTAATCGGCCATGAGCAAGTGTAGAAGATCCTCGGAAAGCGATACCCGGAGAACAGTATTCACCCCGCGGCGCCGGATACAGCCGGCGGAGCCCGAGACAGGAAATGCGCGGTGCCGCCCGTAATCGGACGGCACCGCGCACCCACCTCATTGTGGTCCCCGCCGGTTCGGCGGGTCTCCGCGACCGTGCGTCGTTGCGCGGCGCGGACGATCAGCAGGGCTTCGCGGTCATCGACCGGGACGACTCTGTCCCGGTCCCGTATGTCCGGGACCCCTCATCGAGGTCTCGTCATCCGGGTGTCCCCGGCGCGCCATTGCGCCACCTTGCCGATCCTGGAGTTGTATTTGCCGGCGTCGTGGAAATCCGGACCATTCCAGAGCTTGGAGCTTGGAGCTTGGAGCTTGGAGCTTGGAGCTTGGAGCTTGGAGCCGGTATTCCTGACCTCCGGACACCTATCCGAGCCCCCTGGCTTCCCGTCCCGCCCGGCTACTTCTCCTTCTACGGATGGTCTACATCCGTGGTCGGGGCCCGCCCCGGTTCTGGAGCGACGGAGCGGGGGAGCGAAGCGGAGGAGCGTAGGAGTGAAGAACCGGGGTTAATAGG
>JABFXT010000112.1 GCA_013361595.1 Nocardia sp.
GGCCCTCCCCGGCGGACTGCAGATCACCGAAGCCGGCTACACCCTGGACCTCGAAACGGCGATCACCGAGCCCGGCGCGACCGATCTCCGGTTCCGGATCCTCGGTCCGGACGGCACCGCGGTCACCGACTTCGCCCCGATCCACGAACGCGAACTGCATCTGATCGTCGCGCGTCGGGAACTGACCGGTTTCCAGCACGTACATCCGGTGCGCGACGAGCACGGCACCTGGTCGATCCGTATCGATACGAGCGAGGCGGGCGCCTACCGGGTGTTCACCGATATCGCACCGACCGCCCTGGGCCGGACCATCACACTGGGCGCCGACCTCG
Source organism: Nocardia sp. (assembly GCA_013361595.1). Classification (GTDB taxonomy): domain Bacteria; phylum Actinomycetota; class Actinomycetes; order Mycobacteriales; family Mycobacteriaceae; genus Nocardia. Next base: position 333 of record JABFXT010000112.1, read on the forward strand.
CCGTGGCGGGACCCTATGAACCGCTTCCCGTTCCGGCCCGGGCCGATACCACCGAGGTCGACGGCTACCGGATCACCCTGACCGGCGAACTGGCCACCGGCGCGGGCGGCGCGCTCAGCTTCACCGTCGAGAAGGACGGGACCCCCGTGCACGATTTGGATCCCTACCTGGGCGCCTTCGGCCATCTGGTGATCCTGCGCGCCGGCGACCTGGCCTATGTCCACGTCCACCCCGGCGGCGAGCCGGGCGACGGCGTGACCCTGGCCGGGCCCGCGATCGGTTTCCACGCGGCCGCACCGGGCCCCGGAACCTACCGGCTGTTCCTCGATTTCCGGCACGAGGGTGTCGTGCGCACCGCCGCCTTCACCGCCGCGGTGGCCACCACCCGGCACTGACCGGACTCCAGCGCACCCCACGCCGGCTCACGGAAAAGCCCGTGCCGGCATATTTTTCCACCTCGCATATACCCAACCCGGGTAGGGTTCCAGGACGGATCGGAAATGCCATGAGTACGCAGACAAGTCCCGCCACCCGTAAGTGGTGGGCGCTGGCGGTGATCGCCGCCGCTCAGTTCATGGTCATCATGGACACCTCGATCATCGGGATCGCGCTGCCGCGGATGCAGGCCGATCTCGGCTTCTCCCAGGAGAATCTGACCTGGGTGTTCAACGCCTACGTCATCGCGTTCGGCGGGCTGCTGCTGCTCGGCGGACGCCTGTCGGATCTGCTCGGCGCGCGCCGGGTGTTCGCGGCCGGCTGGATCGTCCTGTTGGGCGGTTCGGTGCTCGCCGGTGCGGCCACAACGGTGGGCGCCGAACTCGCCGGACGCGCGATCCAGGGCGCCGGTGCGGCACTCATCGCCCCGGCGGCGCTCACGCTGCTGATGATGCTCTTCGGATCGTCACCGGGCGAATTGACCAAAGCGCTGGCGGTTTACGGTGCCGCGGCACCCGCCGGTGGTACGGCCGGAGTATTCCTCGGTGGTGTCATCACCGAATACGTCAGCTGGCCGTGGGTCTTCTACATCAATGTTCCGATCGCGGTGCTCGCGCTGCTCGCCGTACCGGCGCTGATGCCCGAGGCACCGGCCCGCCGCGGCTCACTCGATCTGCTCGGCGCTGTCACCGCCACCGCCGGGCTGGCCGCCGCGGTATATGGAATCGTCCGCGCACCCGAGGTGGGCTGGGGCTCCGGACAGACGTGGGCAGTGCTGGCCGCGTCCGCGGTACTCCTCGCCGGATTCGTGCTCCTGCAATCGCGCCGCGCGCAACCGCTGATGCCGCCGGCCATCTTCCGGGCACCCGATCTCGCCGCCGCCAACCTCGCCCAGCTGCTCCTGGGTGCGGCCTGGGTGCCGATGTGGTTCTTCCTGAACCTCTATCTGCAGCAGGTACTCGGCTACAGCGCCTTCCCGTCGGGTGCCGCGCTGCTGCCGATGACCACACTGATCATGCTCGGCATGATCGTGGTCGCGCCCCGGGCGATGCAGCGATTCGGCGCGAAGCCGATGATCGTGACCGGCCTGGCGATCCTCGGCCTCGGCTTGGGCGTCATGTCGCTGGTGCGGCCCACCGGCACCTTCTGGATCGATGTACTGCCGGCGTCGCTGGTCGCCGCGGGCGGTATGGCGCTGGCCTTCATCCCCTCACTCGGCACCGCCATCGGCGCGGCCCGGCCGGAAGAAGGCGGGCTGGCCTCCGGAATCGTCAATGTGAGCTATCAGATCGGCTCCGCGCTCGGCCTGGCGGCGATGACCGCGCTGGCCACCGCGTTCGGCACCGACGAACTCGGCGACCTGCCCCGGCTCACCGACGGCTACTCCGCCGCCTTCCTCGGCGCCGGCGCGGTCGCCCTGGTCGGCGCCGCCGTCACCGCCGCGACCATGTCCTCGCCCGCCCGGCGCTCCGCATCCGCGGCAGCCGAGCCTCCGGCCTGAACACCGTAGCCATCGAGAACTCGACCACTACAGGAGATCCCATGAACACCAGCCACATCACCGTCACCGGAATGACCTGCGGTTGCTGCGCCGACTCGGTGCGCGACGAACTCGGCCGGATACCGGGCGTCACCGCGGTCACTGTCGACCTCGGCACCGGCGCGGTCGGGCTCGACAGCGCGGTACCGCTCGACCGGGAATCGATCGGTGCGGCCGTCACCCGAGCCGGCTACTCCGTCGCCGAATGAACCGAACAGCGAACAACCGAGGCGGGTCCCTTCCTTTCCGGAAGGGACCCGCCTTCGTCGTGTCACGACAGCCCGGCATCGCTGCTGGTGGAGTGGATTCGCGGCCCACAGCCGGACGGTGCGCGGTCCGTATCATTGCGGCATGGGCAACATCGAGTCGACCGGTGCCGCCGCGGGGCTGTGGGATATCGCGGTCCCGGCGCGGCCGGCTCGTCTCATGGGCGTGGAGATGGCCGGTTTCCGCGGGCGGACCGCGGATCCCGTCGATATCAAGGTGATCCCGCACCCGGCGCTCACGGTATTCATCGATTTCGGCGACGGCCGGCTCGTCGACGATACGAACGATCGGCATCTGCGCGGCGGTATCTTCGCCGGATTTCTACCCGGTAGCGTGCGCGGGCTCGGTGCCGAGATCGACTGCCTGCAGATCCGGCTCTCGCCGGCGATCGCATACCGGGTGCTGGGTACCTGCGCGGAAGCGGCGGCGATGACCCCGCTCGAGGAGCTATGGGGGTCCGACGCCGAACGACTCCGGGAGCGTCTGCAGGCCGCCGGCTCCTGGGACGAGCGATTCGCGATCGCGGAGACGGCCCTCGTCCAGCACTACGAGACAGGGCGAGCCGTGGACCCGGAGGTCGCGTTCGCCTGGCGGCGGATGGTGCACAGCCGAGGCCGGATCCGGGTCGAGCGGCTGGCCGCAGAGGTCGGGTGGAGCCGGAAGCGGCTGTGGTCGCGATTCGGGTCCCAGATCGGGCTCGGTCCCAAACGCGCCGCACAACTGGTCCGATTCGACCGTGCCGCGCACCGGCTCGCGGCCGGACACAATGCCGCACTGGTGGCGGCGGACACCGGGTACGCCGATCAATCCCATCTCAGCCGGGATGTGGTGGCGATCGCCGGAATAACCCCCGCGGCGCTGGCGGCTGCTCCCTGGCTCGCCGTCGACGGGGACGCATGGGCCGGACAGGCCGGCCCGCCGCCCGCCGATCGGGGCCGGCCCCGGCCGTAACATTCGTCCAATACATCCCGCGGCACCGCGGCGATGCTTGCAGTCGTATCCGGAAAGTGCCGGTGAGTCCGTGCTTCGGGCCTACCGGCGGACATGGCGCTCAGTACGCCATTCGACCGCAAGCCAGGAGCACCGTGACCGACGTCAGCGAAGAGGCGACCAACGTCGAAACCGCCGGGGTACGCCGGCCCGATGTTTCGGACGCCCGGGCCCCCTCCGTACCGGGCGGGAGCCCGGGTCGGTTGCTGCGCCCCTATCTGGGCGGTTTCGGCGCGGTGATCGGACTGCAGATCATCGGCGCGGTCGCCGGCCTGGCACCGTTGCTGGCGGTGGCGGAACTCGGCCGGGCCCTGTTGTCCGCCGGGCCCGTCGATCACGATCATGTGTGGCTGGTCGTGATCGTGGGCGCGAGCGGTCTCTTCGTCCGCCTGCTGTGCACAGCGGCGTCATCCGGTATCGGGCATCTCCTGGATGCCCGGGTGCAGCTGTCGTTCCGGCGGCAGTTGGCCGGACGCCTGGCCCGGGTACCGATCGGCTGGTTCTCCCGGCGCCGGACCGGTGAACTGGCGAAGGTGGTCGGTGAGGATGTGGCTGCCGTGCATCCGTTCATCGCCCACGCTCCCGGTGAGCTCGTCGCCGCATTCGTAGTGCCGCTGGTATCGCTGATCTACCTGTGCACGGTCGACTGGCGGCTCACGCTGATCACACTGATCCCGGTGGTGCTGGCGCTGGCACTGGTACCGCTAATGATGCTCCCCGCTCGACTGCGTGAACAAGAGGAATTCGACGCGGCCATGGGCCGGATATCGAATTCGGTGGTCGAATTCGTCCAGGGTATCTCCGTGGTGAAGGCATTCGGGGGCACCGATCGCGCGCACCTGGAATTCAGCTCGGCGACCGCGTCTTTCGTCGCCGTGTTCCGGCGCTGGGTGCGCGGGATGTCGGTGCTCGCCGCGGGAATGCAGCTGGTGCTCTCACCACCGTTCGTTCTGGCGGTGGTGCTGGCCGGCGGTACCGCGCTGATCACTTCCGGTGAGCTGGCCCCGCCGGATCTGCTGCCCTTCCTGCTGCTCGGTCTGGGACTGACCGCACCGGTCGCCGCTCTCGGACACGGTTTCGACGATGTGCAGGCCGCCTGGCGTGCCGTCGGCCGGATCCGCGAGGTACTCGATCTCCCGGCGCTACCGCACCCCGCCGACCCCCGTACCCCGGCCGGTCACCGGGTGGAGCTGCGCGATATCCACTTCGGCTACGAGCCCGGGCAGGAAATACTGCGTGGAATAGATCTGGTGCTGGAACCGGGTACCACGACCGCACTGGTCGGGCCGTCGGGTAGCGGGAAATCCACACTGATACAGCTGCTTCCGCGTTTCTTCGATCCGGACCGAGGTGTGATCACCCTGGGTGGGGTCGATCTGCGCGACCTCGCCGCCGACGACCTCTACCGGCGGATCTCCTTCGTCTTCCAGGACGTCAGGCTGTTGCGCGCATCGGTCGCGGACAATATCG
>JABFXT010000784.1 GCA_013361595.1 Nocardia sp.
GAGCGGTGCGGCCGCGGGCTGGGGATCTACGGACTGCAGGCGGCGATCGCCGAATGCCACGCGGTCGCGCCGTCGGTGGCCGAGACCGAGTGGGACCGGATCGTCCTGCTCTACGAGGCGCTGGGCCGGTTGGCGCCGTCACCGGTGGTCGAGGTGAACCGTGCCGTGGCGGTCGCGATGGCGCGGGGGCCGGCGGCGGCGCTGCCGATCGTCGACGATCTGGAGGCCGCGGGAGCACTGGCGAATTCGCATCTGCTGCCCAGCGTCCGCGGCGAACTGCTCATCCGGTTGGGCCGTACCGGCGAGGCGCGGGCCGAACTGGAACGGGCGATCGCCCGCTGCGGCAACGCCCGTGAGCGGTCGGTGCTGGAGCACAAGATCGAACTGCTCGATTCCGGCACCAGCGGTGCGCACCGCGCGCGGCCGGACCGGCCGTCGTATCCGCACCGTCGACCGGCGGGTGAGTAGTTTCCCGGTTCCCGTGCCGGGTTCTCGTGACGATGATGGAACCGGACCCGGTGCGCAGGACACCGGCAGCGAATCACGGGTGGATATGAACGAGCGAGCCGCGCGGCCCAGGGGACTGGGCAAACGCGCCTGGGTGACCACCGAACTGGTCCGGCGCGTCCTGCGGGCACTGGCATGGTCGAAGTTCGTCCGGGTCTCGGTCGTCGGACGCGAACTGGTGCCGCGCACCGGACCGGTGATCGTGGCGGGTAACCACATCTCCATGCTGGACGCGGTGTTCCTGTGGGGGGCGCTGCGACGCCGGGCCGTGGCCATCGCGATGGCCGAACTCTGGTCGTGGCCGGTGGTGGGCCTGCTGGTCCGGCGGCTGGGCCAGATCCCGGTGCGGCGCCGCGACAGCGCGTCCGGACAGTCCGCGCTGGCCCAGGGCGAGCAGATCCTGCGATACGGGGGTGTGCTCATCATCTACCCGGAGGGGCGGCTGGTCGCGCCCGGCGAAACCGAACCGTACAAGCCCGGCGTGGCGAAACTGGCTCTCGCGACAGGGGTGCCGGTGGTGCCGGTGGGCACCACCGGCACCGACGAGGTCATGCCGATGCGGCGGCTCCGGGCGGGACGCCCGGCCTTCGACCGGCGCCGCCGGGTGACCGTCCGGTTCGGAAACCCACTCGACCCGGCGGAATTCGACGATCCGCGGCAGTTCCTCGATCGGCTGCGGCAGCGGATCGAGGAACTGCGCGATACCCCGGAAGACCGGCCTGCGTGACCGCTACCGCGTGTGGTCCGGCCGGGTCACCAGGGTACGGCGCCGTGCCGGGAGATGAACCCGGAATCCAGTCGCGCGGCGGTACACGCGGTGACGATGGCGGCACTGCCCTCGGCCACAGTCTGGGTTCCGGTGAATCCGTTCAGATCGGTCGCCGTGTATCCGGGGTCCACCGCGGTCACCCGCACATCGGGGAGCGCTTTCTCGTACATGACGGTCACCATGTTCAGCGCGGCTTTGGAGGAGGGGTACACCAGATCGACGAATGCCGATGCCAGTCCGGTTCGATCCGTGACTACGCCGAAGGATCCGAGGCCGCTGGAGACCATCACCAGGCGCGGCGCCGGGGATTTCCGTAGCAGCGGCAGGAATTCCCGGGTCACCCGTACCGGGCCGAGCACGTTCACGCCGTAGACGAGGGCGAGGTCCGCCGGAGCAGTATCGAGCGGGGCGGCCCGGTCGGTGCCGATCCCGGCATTGTTGACCAGGACGTCCAGACCCGTACCGGCGCCGGTCACCGTGTCGTACGCCGCCCGCACCGATTCGTTGTCCGTCACATCCAACGACAGCGGCCGCACCTCGGCGGCAGGCTGTCCGGCCCGGATCGCGGCGGCCGCCGTCTCACCCCGTGCGATATCGCGGGCGCCCAGCCAGACCGTCCAGCCGAGATCCGCCAGCCGACGGGCGGTTTCGTGGCCGAGCCCCTTGTTGGCGCCGGTGATCAGGGCGGTGGTGGCGGATCCGGTCATGACACCGGACCGTATGCGGCGCACGGGGCGGTGACATCGGTGATGCGGCGGGTATCGACCCGGTAGCTCCCGTGGGTAGTCCCCGGACGGTGGCGCTCCCTGCCGGGGGATGCGGGTCGGGCGGTGCGGCCGGATCGGCCCGCGCGCGCGGACCCGTCACCGGCGCTGTCCGGGCCGACTGCTCCCGACATTCTGGAATCGGTTGTCATGCATCCATATTCGACTGTCCGCAGCGCGAGCGGGAGACCCGCCCCGGCGGGGAACCGGCGGTACCACCCGGCTCCGTTCCGGATCGACCCGGGAGCGGGTCCGGAACGGCGGTGGCGCGGGCGGGACGGATCAAGTGCGTGCGCTCGCCGGTCGTTCGCGGATTCTCTCCGCCAAGTGGGCCGGCATCGGATCGTGGCGCAGATACTCGCGGGTGAACTGCGCGACCCCGTGCGCGAGCGAACGCAACTCCGTGGCGTAGCGCACGAGTTCGGATTCCGGCACCTGGGCGCGGATCAGCGTGCGGCCCGGGTCGGCCGGTTCGGTGCCCAGGATCCGGGCGCGGCGCACCGAGAGATCGGTCAGGGCGGCACCGAGATGATCGTCGGGGACGCGGACCTCCACCAGCGCAATGGGTTCCAGCAGCGCCATCCGGCTGCTCGCGGCCGCGTCCCGCAGGGCCAGGGCCCCGGCGGTCTGGAAGGCCGCATCGGAGGAGTCGACCGAATGGGCCTTGCCGTCGAGCAGGGTGACGCGGATATCCACCAGCGGATTGTCACTGGTCACCCCGCGTTCGGCCTGGGCCCGTACGCCCTTCTCGACCGAGGTGATGAACTGTCGTGGCACCGCGCCGCCGATCACCTTGTCCACGAATTCGATTCCCGAGCCCTCCGCGAGCGGTTCCACCTCGATCTCACAGACCGCGTACTGGCCGTGCCCGCCGGACTGCTTCACATGGCGCCCGCGGCCACCGGCCTTCTCCGCGAACGTCTCCCGCAGCGGAACGCGGGTCTCCTCCACATCGACCTCGACACCGAACCGGTCGCGCAGCCGTTCCAGCGCGACATCGCGTTGCGCCTCGCCCAGCGACCACAGCACCAGCTGATGGGTCCGTTCGTTGTTCTCCACCCGGAGCGCGGGATCCTCCGCGACCAGCCGGGCCAGCCCCTGCGGTAGTTTGTCCTCGTCGGTCTTCCCGTGCGCGCGGATGGCGGTGGGCAGCAGGGGTTCCGGTATCGGCCAGGGCTCGATGAGCAACGGCGAACCGGTCCCGGACAGTGTGTCGCCGGTGCGGGCGTGGCCGAGTTTGGTCACGTAGGCGATATCGCCGGCCACCGCCTCGCTCATCGGCCGCTGTTCCCGGCCGAAGGGCGCGGTCACCCCGCCGATACGTTCGTCGTCGTGATCGGCCGCCGCGCCCGGAGCGCCGATATGGACGGTGTCGTCGGCGTGCAGCGTGCCGGAGAACACCCGGACCAGCGATACCCGGCCCACGTAGGGGTCCGACGAGGTGCGGACGACCTCGGCGGCCAGATCCGCCGCCGGATCGCAGTGCAGCGCGACCGGGCCGGAACCGTCGTCCGGCCGCCGCGCGGACACCGGACGCTCGGCCGGGGTCGGGAATCCCGCGGTGATCAGATCGAGCAGCTCGATCGTGCCCAGGCCCTGCCGGCCGTCCCCGGCGGCGGGCGCCGCGAACAGCACCGGATGGAAGCGGCCGCGTGCCACCGCTCGTTCCAGATCCGTCACCAGGGTGGTGAGCTCGATGGGTTCGCCGCCGAGGTAGCGATCCATGAGGGTTTCGTCCTCGCTCTCGGCGATGATTCCCTCGATGAGACGTTCCCGCGCCGGATCAGCGAGCGCCCGGTCGGCGGCCGTCTGCTCGGCCCGGGTCCGTTCGCCGCCGGAGTAGTCGGCGACCCGCTGTTCGAGCAGTTCCACCAGGCCGGTCGCCGGCCGGTGCCCGTCGGCTCCGGCCGGTCCGTAGACCGGCAGATGGAGGGCGAGTACGTTCTCCGTGGATCCGCCGCCCAGCAGCGCCTGGCAGGTCTGCCGCATCTCCTCGAAGTCCGCGCGCGCGGTATCCAGATGGGTCAGCACGATCGCCCGCGGCATCCCCACCGCCGCGCATTCCTCCCACAGCGCCCGGGTCGCCCCGCCGACCCCTTCCACACCGTCGGCGGCCGAGACCACGAACAGTGCCGCGTCCGCGGCGCGCAGCCCGGCCCGCAGTTCGCCGACGAAATCGGCGTACCCGGGCGTGTCGATCAGATTGATCTTCACCCCGCCCCACTGCACCGGCACCACCGACAGCTGTACCGACCGGTGCCGGCGCTGTTCGATCTCGTCGTAGTCCGACAGTGAGGTGCCGTCTTCGACCCGGCCGGCCCGGTTCACCGCGCCGGTGGCGAGCGCCAGCGCCTCCACCAGGGTTGTTTTCCCCGATCCACTGCTTCCGACGAGCACCACATTGCGGATGTTCTCCGGTCTCGTCACCCCGTTCGCTCTGACAACCATGACTCACCGTCCTCGGCAATCGGCACGCGGTCATCTACGAGCTTCCCACCGCCGCCGCCCGTGGTCCACGGTCTCGGCGATATCTCGATCAGCCGTCCCGGTAACGATCCGGGCCGGGCCGGGAACGGTGATCGCGCCGCAGCGCCCGGCCGGTCAGCAGTTCGGCTGGAACGGAAAACACACCGGGGTGGCCGGAGGGGCGGGCGCGGGCGGCGGCACCGGCAGCCCGGCCGCGGGCGGTGCCGGGGGGATTCCGGTGATCGAACTGATCTGCTGCTGATCGACCGTCTCCCGGGGATCGGGATCGCCACCGCCGCCGCGGGCCAGTAACCACAAACCACCCCCGACGACGGCTATCGCGGCGAAGGCGGCCGCAGTCTGGAGGTGGGCGCGCCGCCGCGCGGCGGAAGGTCCCGGATCCGCGGCCGGCTCGGATACCGGCGGTGCGGGCGGTGGGGTGGGCTGGGGCGGAGCTGCCGCTGCCTGTGCCGGGGGTTCGTGTGTGTCCCGGCCGGACGGTCGGCTCGGCTCGGCTCGCGGTGTGG
>JABFXT010000594.1 GCA_013361595.1 Nocardia sp.
GACCGCACCGCCCGCGATCACCTGGCCGAGATCCTGGCCACCGACCTTCCGGTGGTCGTCGACGCGGACGGTCTGACGCTGCTGGCGAGCGAACCGGACCTGGTCCGCGGCCGCCCGGCGCCCACCGTGCTGACCCCGCACGCCGGGGAATTCAGCAGATTGACCGGTGCGGAGCCGGGACCCGACCGGGTCGCCGCGGTACGCGAGTTCGCCGAATCGTGGCAGGTCGCGGTGCTGCTCAAGGGCCGGGCGACGCTGGTCGCCGCGCCGGGCCACCGAGTGCTGGTCAACGAGGCCGGTGGTTCGTGGGCCGCGACCGCCGGGGCGGGAGATGTGCTCTCCGGGGTGATCGGTGCGCTGCTCGCCGCGGGCCGCGATCCGGTACTCGCCGCGGCGGCCGCGGCCCGGGTGCACGCGCTGGCCGCGGGACTGGCCGCGCACGACACTCCGGGTGGTGGCGCCGCGCCCATCTCGGCGTCACCGCTGCTGCGGCATCTGCCCGCTGCCGTCGCGACCTTGCGCGCGCTGTCCGCGTGAGGACGTGGTGAACGGTGTCCGTGGGTGGACAGCGCTGGCCGCGCCCGCCCGGAGTACGCACTGCCGGGACCCACGGGTGGCCCCCGTCGGGTCCACTCGGCGAGATGGCAGTATCGGCAGGTGTGAACGGTCAAGTGGAAGCAGTCGTCGATCTGGACGCCATCGCACACAACGTCGGAGTACTGCGTGCGCACGCAGGCGACGCCGCGGTGATGGTGGTCGTCAAGGCCGACGGCTACAACCACGGTGCCGTCGAGGTGGCGCGGACCGCGCTGGCCGCGGGCGCGGCCGAACTGGGGGTCACCACGGTGGCCGAGGCGGTCACACTGCGCGCCGCCGGGATCACGGCGCCGATCCTGTGCTGGCTCAATACCTGTGATTCCGATTACGCCGCGGCCGTCGCCGCCGATATCGAAATCGGGATCTCCTCGCCGGAACAGCTCGAGGCGGTCGCCGCGGCTGCCCGGAAGGTCGGCGAACAGGCCGTCGTGAGCCTCAAGGTCGACACCGGCCTCAACCGCAACGGGATAGAGCGGAGTGTGTACCCCGTGGTGCTGGCGGCCCTGCGGGAACTCGTGGACGACGGGGTGGTGCGGTTCCGGGCGATCTTCTCCCATCTCGCGCACGCCGACGAGCCCTATCATCCGACCATCGATATCCAGCGCGACCGTTTCCTCGAAGCCATCGCCGTAGCGAAGGAATACGGGCTGGAGCCGGACCTGGTACACCTGGCCAATTCCGCGGCCACACTGACCCGGCCCGATCTGGCCTTCGATATGGTCCGCCCGGGTATCGCGATGTACGGCCTCACGCCGGTACCCGAGATCGGCGAATTCGATCTCCGGCCCGCGATGACCTTCCAGGCCGAGGTGGCGTTGGTCAAACACGTCGCCGCGGGGGAGGGTGTGTCCTACGGTCACGAGTGGATCGCCCCGGCCGACACCACCGTCGCGCTGATTCCCGCCGGTTACGCCGACGGTGTGTTCCGGCCGCTCGGCGGGCGAATGGACGTGTGGGTCGGTGGCCGCCGTCGCCCGAATCGTGGCCGGGTCTGTATGGACCAGCTGGTGGTGGATCTCGGTGACAATGCCGAGGGTGTGGCCGAGGGTGATACCGCCATCCTGTTCGGATCGGGTAGCCGCGGTGAACCGCGGGCCCAGGATTGGGCCGATCTGCTCGGCACGATCCACTACGAAGTGGTGTGCGCGCCCCGCGGCCGGGTACACCGGCGGTATCGAGGGGGTAGGCGATGACACGACGAACAACCCTGCTGCGTGGTGGGCTGGCCACCGCCGGGGTGGTCGGCGCCATGGCCGGTGTGCACGCGCTGCGCCGGGCCGGTGCGAAGGTGCTGTGGCCCCCGGTACGCGACGAATACCGGGACGAGAACTTCGCCCTGATAGATCTCGATCGCGCCGGTGAGGTGATCGCCGACGACGGTGTGTGCCTGGCCACCCGCGAATGGGGGTCCGGCGACGCCGCCGCCACAGTGATTTTCGTACACGGGTTCTGCAACAGCATGGAGTCGTTCCACTTCCAGCGCCGCCATCTGGCGCAGCGTTGGGGTTCACGCCTGCGCCTGGTGCTGTTCGATCTGCGCGGTCACGGACGCTCGGGTACGCCGGAAACCGACAGCTGTACGGTGTCCCGGCTCGGCCGGGATCTGCTCACGGTGATCGATGCCCGGGCGCCGCGCGGGCCGTTGATCCTGGTCGGGCATTCGCTGGGCGGGATGGCCGTGCTCGCCGCGGCCGCGCACGCCGGCGGGCTGTTCGCCCAGCGGGTACGCGGTGTCGCGCTGCTGTCCACCGCCGCGGCCGAGGTGACGTCCGCGGGTATCGGGCAGCTGCTGCGCAATCCGGCGATAGACGGATTCCGGTTGGCCGTGCACACCGCGCCGGCGCTGGTACAGGCCGGGCGGGTCACCGCGCGCCACGTGATCACGCCGATTCTGCACGTGAGTTCGTTCCACGGGCCGGTGAGCCCGACGCTGTCGCGGTTCACCACCATGATGATCGACCGCACACCGGTGGAAACGGTCGTGAAATTCCTGAAAGCCATCGAATTGCACGACGAGGCGGCGGCATTGCCGGTGTTGCGCGATATTCCGGCGCTGGTGCTCGGCGGTACCCGGGATCTGGTCATTCCGTTCCGCAATTCCCGTGTGCTGGCACGCGAATTGGACGATTGCGAACTCGTCCGGCTGCCGGATGCGGCGCATATGCCGCAGTTGCAGTACCCGGAGGAGACCAATGCCGCGCTGGACCGGTTGCTGATCCGCGCCGACGTGGTGGGCGAAGACGACCGCTGGGAGGCCACCGGTGGCTGACCACGGCGAACGCCGGTTGCCGGAGGTCACCGATACCGAGGCACTCGGCCGGGAACTCGCCGCGGGGCTGCACGCGGGCGATCTGGTGGTGCTCGACGGTCCGCTGGGTGCCGGTAAAACGGCCCTGACCCGCGGTATCGCGGCGGGCCTGGGCGTCGGGGGCCGGGTGAGTTCGCCGACCTTCGTCATCGCGCGCCGGCATCCGGCGGGCGACCGGCCCGACGGTCTGCCGGTACCGCTGGTCCATGTCGACGCCTACCGGCTGGGCGGGAACCTCGACGAACTCGACGCACTCGATCTGGACACCGAACTCGACGACGCGGTCGTGGTGGTCGAGTGGGGCAGCGGAATGGCGGAGCGGCTCACCGGCCGGCACCTGCTGGTCCGGATGTCACGGGAGCCGGAATCCGAAGTCCGCACGGCATCTTGGGAGTGGGTGCACACCGCGGAGGCGCGATAGGTCGCGCGAAATCGGTAACCGGGCTGTTCGGGCGCCGTGCGCCACCGCCGTGTGAAGCGGGTCACCCGGTATCGTTGACCAGACCATGCTTGCACTTGCTGTCGACACCGCGACGCCCGCCGTCACGGCGGGACTTGTCGAACTGGAGCAGGCGGCCGCCGGTGCGCACACCTCGGACGCCGCTCTTCCGCGCACTCTGGCCGTCCGGGTGCTCGTCGATGCCCGCGCGCACGCCGAGGCGCTCACCCCGCAGATCCTGGAATGCCTGGCCGAGGCCGGGGTGTCGCGTACCGATATCGCGGCGGTGGTCGCCGGGATCGGGCCGGGGCCGTTCACCGGGCTGCGGGTCGGGATGGCCACCGCCGCCGCATTCGGTGACGCGCTGGGCATCCCGGTACACGGGGTGTGCAGTCTGGATGCGATCGCCGTCGAATGCGCACCGGAACTCGGGCCCGACGACGAACTGCTGGTGGTCACCGACGCTCGGCGTCGCGAGGTGTACGCCGCGCGTTACCGCGACGGTGGCCGGACCAGGGTCGCCGGACCCGAGGTGAGCAAACCCGCCGAACTGCCGGTGGCCGGGGCCACCGTGATCGCCGGATCACCGGCGCACACCGCGCTGTTCGAACTTCCCGCGCTGGCCGTGCAGACGCCTTCGCCCGCTGCCCTGGTGCGGGTCGCGGCGCCCGCCCTGCTGTCCGGCGCATCCCCCGAACCGCTGGTCCCGCTGTATTTGCGCCGCCCCGACGCGGTCGAACGCAGCTACCGCACTCTCGACCGGATGGGAGCGTGACAATGGGAACTCGTACCACGGGAATTCGTATAGAACCCATGGAGCCGACCGATATCGCCGGCTGCGTGGAGCTGGAACAACTGCTGTTCCCGGAAGACGATCCGTGGCAGGCCGTGGCGTTCCGCTCCGAACTCGCCGCTCGGTACAACCGCTATATCATCGCCCGCGACGATGCCGGGAACATGGTGGGCTACGCGGGGATCGCGCTGCTCGGTGATGCCGAACACCCGGAAGCCGAGGTACACACCATCGGTGTCGATCCGACCTGCCACCGGGCGGGTATCGGCACACTGTTGCTGGAGGCACTGCTCACCGAGGCCGGGCGCCGCGGCGGACCGGTCTTCCTCGAGGTGCGCACCGACAACGCCGCCGCGATCGCTATGTACGCCAAACACGGTTTCCACATCATCGGTCTGCGCAAGAACTACTACCACCCCAGCGGAGCGGACGCGTACACCATGCGTCGTCCCGCGCTGGAAGACGTACCGGTGGTCTTCGGTACCCGGACTCCGGACGGGGTGCTGTCGTGATCGTGATGGGAATCGAGAGTTCCTGTGACGAGACCGGCGTCGGAATCGTGCGCCGGAATCCCGACGGCAGTTGTGAACTCCTGGCCGACGAGGTCGCCTCCAGTGTCGCCGAACACGCCCGCTTCGGCGGTGTGGTGCCCGAGATCGCCTCTCGCGCCCATCTCGAGGCGATCGTGCCCGCCATGCGGCGTGCGCTGGCGGCCGCGGGGATCGCGGCGCCCGACGCCCTGGCGGTGACGATCGGTCCCGGTCTGGCCGGAGCGCTGCTGGTCGGCGTCGCGGCCGCGAAAGCCTATGCGGCGGCCTGGGATATTCCGTTCTACGCGTTGAACCATCTCGGCGGGCACGTCGCGGTCGACACCCTCGAACACGG
>JABFXT010000213.1 GCA_013361595.1 Nocardia sp.
GCGCGACCGTGGCCGGGGCGGCGGGCGCGGGACCGGCTGCCGGCGGCGCACTTCCGTTCGGGTTCGGCGAGCCAGGGGGTATCGAGGGCACCCCCGGACCCCCGCCGTTCTTGTCACCGTTGCGGCGTTGCTCGCCGGGTTTCGACTGCGCCCCGGGCTGGGAATCACCGCCGTCCCGTTCCTCACCTATGAGAACGGCCTCTACGGCCTCTATCGAGAACGGCCCGATTTCTGCGCTGGTCACGCGGCAGCCCCCAAAACCCGTTTGATCTGCACTTCGGCACCCTCGGGAAGGGCGAGACGCACGAACTTTCCACTGTCCACGGTGACCAGTTCACGGGGTCCGAGCGCGATGCCGACCCGCGTCGCTCTGCGGTCCCTGTACTCCCAGAACACGAGGTCGCCGGCAGACGCCGCTTCCGGAGCGACCAGCTGCCCGCAATATCCCTGATCACCGACGGCTGCCGGTAGCACCACGGCGGAAACAGCTCGACTCGGATCGCCGCAGTTCTCCATCGCGACGGCCGCCGGCGCCCGGGTCGGAACGCACTGTCCGGTCGACCTGTAGATCGAGGCGCTGTAGATCACATCGCGGGCATAGTCGGCCATTGTCGCGGTGCCACCCGCCTCGGGATATCGCTGCGCCAGCTCGGCCGCACAGACCGCCTCCCAACTGGCATTGACCTGCTGCCACGGCTCATCCTGTAGCGGCGCCGATTTCATCGCCGATTGGCAGGCCAGATCCCGGTCGGTGACGTTCGGGTCGTTCGGGTCGAAATCCAGCTCCGCGTACGGATTGGCGGTCGGCCGCGGCGTCATCGGCTCCCGCCGCGCGGGGGCCGTTGTAGCGGTGGGCGAGGGAGAAGCACCGGGCTCCGGCCCGAGAGCGATATCGCACTGCAGGTTGTAGTGTCGTTTCCCGGCCGACATCATCTCCCCCAGCGGGACGAGTGCCGTGATGATGCCACCACAACAGCAGATCAGCAGAACCGCTACCACGATGAGCACACGCGTCGAGCCGTTGACGCCGTCAGATTTCGATCCGTCTGCCATCTTTCACCCCTCGGTCACCGCACCGCCTCCGGCTCCAGTCGATCGGTCTTGGCGACGACGGTCGGGGTACTGGTGATGGCTTCGGCTCGGTCCGTTCGGGCGGGGCCGAGGACTTTGCCGCGCCCGATCCGGCTCAACGCATCGCGCATGAACATTTCACCCCGGCGTTCCTCGGGTACCTGTCGTCCCGCGCCGACCGGCGGCGAGGTCTCCTCACGCAACGCCTGCAGCAGGAACGGAGCCTCTTCCAGATCGACCCCCAGCCATTCCAGGCTGTTCCGGGCCAGCGTCTCGTCGCGCTGGCGGAAGACGAAGCGGTTCGGGATCAGGTTGTGGGCGGCACCCTGGAAGTCGGTGGCGGGGTCGTGCGACGCGAGACCGATCGCGGCGAGGTGTTTACGACCGTCACGGCTGAAGTCGGAGGTGACGGCCGAACCCACCTGTGTCTGGGTGAAGTGGTGCGCCTCGTCGCCGACCAGCAGACCGAACCGGCCGTTGTCGGAGAGGAACGCCTCCCGGGCGGTCACGCCGACCAGCTCGTACAGTGCGGTACCCAGACGTTTGGTGAGCGGGAGCCGGTTGTAGAGATGCGGGGTGGTGAGTTCCTCGGCGGTCGGCAGTGCGAGCCGGTGGCTGCGCACCACCGTGGCCGCGGCGTCCAGCCGAATCGGTGCCAGATTCGGGTCGAAGAGCACCGGGACCCGCTCCACGATGGTTCCCAGCCGGGACGCGAGATCGGAGTACTCCTCCAGCGCGCCCGGTTCGTCGCGCAGCCTGCGGACCACGTGGAACAGGTCCAGCAGACTGGTTATACCGTGTTCGGCGACCCCGCGCGGCGAGAGCAGATTACTGATGACCGCGCCGGTACCGGAGGTCGGCGACAGATCCAACAGCGGTAGTACGGAGTCGAGCGCGCGTTCACCGGCGACTCGCGGATCGAAAAGGCGCAGCGGATCCAGCGATACCGTGGGGTTGGCCAGGTCGATGATTACGGCGTCGTCGATGGCCGAGGCGAAATGCTCCCATTCGCCCACCTGACTGCGGTCGATGGCGAGGAACTGGCCCCCCATATCGTGGACGAGCACGGCCATCAGCTTCAGGAAATACGACTTACCCGAACCGAGTTCGCCGGTGACCGCGAACGAAGCGGACAGATCGTGCAGCGCCGCCTCCATGATCCCGAAATGGATGGGCTCGAAATGCCCGGACAGCAAATTGATACCGATGACCGGACCGCTGTCGTCACCGATCTGGCTCGTGGTGAAAGGTACGAAACCCGCCCACATATCCGACGGCACGATATGGGCGAAATCGTCGAACGCCCGCCGTGGCGGGCTACCCGGTACGAGCAGCGACCAGAGGTCCACCTGCGCTCCCACCGGCGCGGTCATCTCCACCTGGAACCGTTTGTAACGGCGCCGCAGGGTGTTGACCGCGTCCATGGTCTCGTCCCGCGAGGGCCCGCCCACGGCGATGACCGTGGTGAACGACACCTCCGATTCGCCGCCGTTCACTTCGAAATGCTGGTTGTACTCACCCAGCATCTGCGCCTTGGACATCAGCGTGTTCTGCGCGAAGGAGATCTCCTGGTCGCGCTGGTCCATCTGCTCGCCGAGCCGGCGCAGGTTGATCTCGTTGGCCTTCAACACCTGGTCGGCGGGTTTGGTGGAGATCCGCATCCCCCAGTCGACGGTGACATCACCGAGACCGTCGATCACATTGAGGAATTCGCTGCCGCCGGGAAACATCATGCCCGCGTACGGGAACGAACGCGGCGTGAGCATCGCCTGATAGGAAGGCCGATAGCCGGTGTCCGGCTGTACCACCTTGATCACCGGAACGAACGACGGTCGCAGCCGGCGCTGGGAATCGGCGCGGGCGCCCTCGTCCAGCGCCGCGGATTTGAACACCGCCGCGGTCGCGTCGTCCAGGGCTCCCGCCCGGGTCGGGGCCACCGGATCGCCGACCGCCCCGCGCGCCAGATAGTGCTCCCAGAGCCACTGGAACAGTGCCGCCGGCACGGGCACCGGGTCGAAGTCGCCACCGATACGGGACAGGATCTCGTTCGCCTCGGTCTCGTAGGCGTCCAATTCGGCCCGTGAGACAGCCGTGGCGTCGATCGTGGTGGTACTGCCCCGCCACATACGCGAGATCGCCGAGATACCGCCGGTGCCGACAGTGCCCACCGGGAACGAGAGCAGGAAGATCCGCGTCTGTGGGGAGATGGCGCGGACCCGCTCGTAGGAAGCGAACACCTCGTCGGCGTAGTCGGCGCATTCGTCGAGGTCCACGCCCTCGACCATCTTGCTCAAGACGTCGATCGTGTTCTGCCGGGCCTGGATGCCCAGCAGCAGCGATCCGTTGGGCAGGTTGTTGACCAGCGAATGATGCGCCAACTTGACATCGAATTTATCGCTGGCCTTACGCAATCCGTAGCCGAGCGGAGTGATGAAATAATTCGCTGTGACCAGCCCGCTATGGGTGAACTGCAGATGACCGCGAATCGCGGCCGTGGGCTGTAGATCTCGGTTGAACCCCATCAGCGTCCCTCTCCGCTCTTCGATCTCCCCCCGTTGCCGCCGATCATCGTCCGCCAATTGGAGGGCGTAGCGGAAGCGGTGGCCGGCTCCACCACTTCCACCGGTCGCATGAAGCGGCTCGTGCCCAGCATCTCGAGGATCTGACCGCCGCGGGCGGCGTTCCGTTTACCGCGTTCCCGCGCCGACAACGGGACTGTCGGTTCGTGCGGCAGGATCGCCACCACCGTCTCCTCGACGAACATGGTGATCCGGGCCGATTCCGGGGTGACCGGCATCCCGGAGGCGAGCGCCGGTTTCGGATACAGGATCAGCCGCCCGAACCAGACGAACCGGGACAACAATCGGACCCCGGTATAAGGGATCAGACCCAGTCCGAACCCGATCATCACGGTCAGCGCCAAACCGACCAAAAAGGTGATCGCCGGATTGACCGGCAGGGTCATCGCGCCGAGGCCCGTGAGGATCAATCCCACGGCCACCCCCGCCACCTGCGGCAGCGTGTAGGGCCCGAACGGCAGCTTCTGGCCGTTCTGGGCCTTGCCGATCATGGTGGGGACACGTTTTACCGGCGTGAAGACCTTGATCACCTGGGTCACCTATAACCACCCACGGGGTGGTCCGGCACGATCATGTTGGCGTCGCCGCGCGCGTAGTTCACCAGGGTCGGCAACATCCAGAACAGGACCGCTGCCAAGATCGCCGAACCGTCCACACCGACGACCTTCGCCGGTGACAGTTTGGATTTCGCGGCCTCCGAGATCATCACACCCATCGAAACAATGGTGATCAGGATCAGGCCCGCCCAGCGGACGAAGACGAGAATTCCGTAGAGGATATTGGATATATTGCCCATGTGTTGGTCGCCTCATGTCAGTTCTGGGTGGCCCGTGGAATCTCTGCTGTCGCGGTGGGTGCTCCGGTGGTGGTACCACCGGGCGCCGGACCGGCTTTCTCCCCCTGGTTCAGGACGGCGGTGAGCGGCTCCTTCAGAGCCGGCAGTGTTTCGATCACCCGCACCTGCCACTGGCCGTCGCCGCGAACCATCGTCAGCGGGTAGGCGAGCGCCGGTGCGGCCCCCGACTGGCCTTCGGGGGTCACTGTCGCGAGCACTCGTGCGGTGTCCCCGGTGGTTCCGCAGGTCGAGTCCTCGGCGGTGACGGCCACGGTTTTCAGTTCGGTGAACGGGGCCGGGCGCAGCGCCGCGATCCCGGAGTCGACACTCACGTATCGCGCGGCGTCTCCCGAACCGGTCAGATAGGCGGTGAGGAATCCCGTGACGACCTGGGTGAACGGGGTCTCCTCGCCACACGGTGCCGAATAGGCCTGGGCCAGATCGGCCCCGATTCCCGGCGGCTGTACCGCGGCGGGCAGGGTGAGTGCCCGCAGGTTCCCCTCGGATATCGAGACCGGCACGCGATAGTACTGCCGTGCGCCGTCGGATTGACCACGCCCCACATGTATCGAAACCGTCACCGTCCAGATCTCCACGGTCCCGGCGGACAACGTGCGGCTGGTGTAGACGACGATCGGGTCGCGTACCTGCTGGCCGGTCTTCGGAAGCGAAAGCTGCTGGGAACCGCCCACGTACCGGGACAGCGACTCCTGTTGCCCGGTGCCCGCGCTGAGGTAGGCGACCACGAAATCCTCGGCGAAGGAACCGGCCAGGCGGTCGTGCCCGGCAACGGTGATCATCGCGTCGTCGCCGGGGGGCTGTGGATCGGCGGCGAAGAAGTCGTAGACAGCGTGCCCACCGCCCAGTACGGCGAGGACCGCGAGAACGATCACGACGATATTGTCGCGGCGCCTGCGCGCGGCCATCTGACGAAGCAGCGCTTCGCCCGATTCTGCACGTCCGGCCACCCCAGTCCTCACTCTCGAAATGGTAAAGAGCAGCGGGGCCACCGACCGACGACCCCTTCCCACACCTGGGGATTCGCACGCTCGGCCGCGACCACCGCGGCCTTCACGACATCGCGCTGTGCCGCAACCGGCCGGCCAGCCGGTATCGGAGTTGATCGTCGTATCCGATGGGTGTTCCCGGCGCGGCCAGATCCGTCGGCTCCGGCTCCACCATGGGGATATCGTCGGCGACCCGGACGAGCTGCGCGATCGCCAGCTCGCGGTTGGAGAACCCGGGATAGGGATAGAGCAGCAGCGAGGTCGGGGTGTAGCCCCCGGCGTAGTTGAGCGCCCGCAGCGTCACCCCGGTGCTTTCGCCGTTGCGCACGCGGGACCCGAGTTCCACCAATCGGACCCGATCCTCGGGATGGAAGACATCCACCGGCCGGAACAGATAGTCCCATCGGATCCACGGCGCCGGATCGGTCAGCCAATGGGAGATGCTGGTGTGCGCCAGCTGGACGACCGCCAGGTGGTTTCCGGCCCGCCGGTGCGCCTCACGCAGCCCGACGCTCTCCAGCGTCGGCCAGATCGCCGGGTCGCTGTCGGAGGTGATGTCCTCGATGAGCCACCAGGCGCCGCGCGCATACTCGTCGTCGCGCGCCCGTACGGTGATCCGCCATCGGGTGGCGCGGCCCGCGTTGCGCAGCACGGAGACCTCGAACTGCAGTTTGTCTCCGGTCACCGGCCGATAGAGGAGATCCAGTACCTCGGCGTGCCGGTCGAACGCCGAGACGCGGTGGAAGAATTCCGCGATGGACATCCGGGGCACGTATTCCTCGGGCGCGATCCCGGACAGTCCGGTGATCCCGCTGGGCTGGGCCAGAGTCTGACTGTCCAGGTCCCAGATCACTCCCACCGCGCCGGGCAACGGTGGAACAGGCCCTTTTTCCGGACCGGCCCACCAGCGGACGGCATGCACCTCACCGCCCGGCCCGAAAACCGGGCGCACCATCAGCTTGTGCGAGCCCGACCGCGTCGACACGGTCTTGTCCACATCGACCGAACCTTCGATGGAGGCCCGGAGGGCCTCGGTGATATCACGGGTGCTCAGCCCGTCGTACAGTGCCGGCGTGCGAGCGAGCTGCCGCTGCAGTACTCGCCGCCAGTCAGCGAACTCACGTGCGGTATCCCCGACCGACGCGACCGAGAATCCTTCCGGCGCCAAAGTTTCGACCGTCACCCAGGGGATCACTGCGCCCTCTCATCGCGTGCGTCCTACTGTTGCGCGGTGGGTGCCTCAAACGAGACAACGGCCGCAAAACATAATGTACCGTTGCGCAGCGGTACGTTCAACAGTGGACCTTGGGTAGAACACGAAGAGTGCGCCCGGCAACCGGACCCGCCCGCAACCCCCGTTGACCGGGTCGCGAGCCGGCCCACTCGGCGATTGCGCGGAAATCATCGGCAACACAACCTGTTCGGGGTACGAATCCGCGACCCGCACCGCCCATTCCCAGGCCTGGGCTACTCCCGCGAGCGCCGACGGAGCCGATAGCTAATAATCGGCGAACCGACCGGCGCGGGGATCCGTCACGGCCCGGCGGATACAGTGCCGCCGCCGCGCGGGGCATCCACCGCCGCGTCGTGGACGAGCAGGTCGATTCCGGTTTCCGGAAAGGGGGATTCACTCACTCTGCGAGGTCAGGGCGATAACGCCCGCACCGGCCAGCAGGCCGAGATCCTCCAGTTCCGAAGCCACCGCCCGCAATCCGGTGAGAAACGGAAGCCGTGCGTGCATCGCGACGGCATTGTGCACCGATTTCCACAACACCGATCCGGGAGTGGCGATCGGCCCGCCGATCACCACCCGGTCGATATCGAGCAGGGGTGCCACTGTGGCTATCGCCCGGCCCAGCGCCGTGCCCGCCCGCGCGAGGGCCGCGACCGCGATCCGATCGCCTTCCTGCGCGTCCGCGGCCAGGGACTCGACCGAATCACCGGCCCAGCCCTGTTCGCGCGCCCATTTCGTGAGTGCCGCACCCCCGGCCACCGATTCGAGGCATCCGCGGCCCCCGCACACACAGCGCTCGTCGTAGCCGGGCACCAGCACATGGCCGATCTGGCCCGCGTTCCCGGTACGCCCGACCACCACGAAACCGCCGACCATCACACCACCGACGATCGTGTCCGCGACATACACCGACAGCGAGTCCATGACCTCCTGGGTGGCACCGAAATGCCGTTCGGCCAACGCCAGGCACACACCGTCGAGGGCCATCGCGACGGTGGCGGCCGGGAACAGCTTCTGCACCGATTCCACCAGCGGGAATCCGGCCTGCCACTCCCGGACCTGATCCGGCGCGACCACCCCGGAGGCCATATCGATCGGACCGTTCGAGGCGATACCGACCGCGGTGATGTCGCGCCCGTCCGCGATCCCGAGCAGCAACTCGCGCACGCCATCCCAGGCCCCGACCCGCGGGACCGGGATCCGCTGGACCCGGTCGGCTCCGACGTCGTCGGCGATCTCGATCGCGGCGAACCGGGTCGGACCGATCTCCAACGCCAGGATTGTCATCTACGCACCACCAGAGTTAGATCCGCGTTTGCCCCCCGCAGCATAGTCAGACGGCCGCGGACTCCGTCGGGCGAAGCGGGCGACCCAGCACGATATGCCGCTTCGGGGCACCCGCGACCGCCGCACCGTGCGTAGGACGAGGTCCGTTGCGGATGATCCGCATCGGGCGTTTGTGATCGATGGGCACGGTCCGGTGCCGGTCCAGGTTCTCGATGACGTTGCCCGAGTTGTCGTAGGCCACGCCCGCCCAGATCATGGCCCGCGGTGCGTCGCCCCGCTCGATGAGCGTCTCCGCGAGCTGGCTGCACTGCGCGAAAAGGGGGCAGCCATAGCAGATGCGCACTGCCGAATGCCAGGCTTCCGGCGTTCCGGAGTCCAGGTCCCAGCTGTCGGGGACCTCCGCGCACGGCGGCCGCTGCGCCGATTTCACCGGCGCCGGCAACGGCGTCGCGGGAAGCCGGGGAGTAGTGGTGGCGCGGGGTGTAACCACGCTCAGGGAACGAATACGCATTGCGCTCATAGCCGTCTCCGGAACTGCCGAGGGCACGCCGGGGGAAACCGATACGTGTCCCGTTGGTCGGGCGGAACATCAGGGCTGCTCAACAGTCCCCGGAAACCAGCTGATGTCAGCTGTATCACGCACGTTAAAGCACTACCGGGCTTTCAGGCAAGGCCTCATGCCGTTAAGTAACGGTACGTTGACATGTTTTTCACATCTTTTCGCCGCTGCTCAGCGGTTCGTTTGGTTACGGACCGTTTATCTACGGGCCCGATTATGGTTTCCTATACGTATGGCTGGCGAATCCGAGTACACGATCGACGAGCTGGCGCGCGCTGCCGAGACCACCGTGCGCAGTGTCCGCGTGTACCACGAGCGTGGGCTCCTGCCCTCGCCCGATGTCCGGGGCCGGATCGGTTACTACGGTTCCGACCACCTCAACCGGTTGCAAACCATCAGCCGTCTCCTCGGCCGGGGTATGAAGCTGAACGGCATCCGGGAACTGCTGGCCGCCTGGGATCGCGGCGACGGCCTCGGCGACGTCCTGGGCGTCACCGACCAGACCGTCAGCACCCCCGGCCGGCAGGCACCGGCCGGTCCGCCGCAACCCGAACCCGACGAGCCGGTGCACGAACTCCCCGAGTACGTGCAGCAGGCGCTGGCCGCCAGCGACGATCCGTTCGACGTCTACCGGGTCACCAACCCGCGGTGCAGTGATCTCGCCACCCGCCTCACCGATGCCGGGCTACCCGCCGCCGCCACCTTCCACCTCGTCGAACGAATGCGCTCCGAATGCGACCGCATCGCCGACCGCTATGCCGCGGAGATCTTCTACGTCCTGGCGGGCCGGTCCTACGAGCAGTCCGAACGAAACCCCAAGGACCGCACCAAACTGGAAACCGATCTGGCCATCGCCCGGCTCATCGTCACCCGAGCCGCCTCCGAATTGATCGACCAGTCCTTCGGGCGCCGCGCGGAGCTCCCGCCCCCGGATGTGGATATCGCACTACCGCGCCCGGGCCAGCAGAGTGCGGTGAGCGATGCGAAACAACCTTCACGCACTCGTATCTGAGGCGGGAACGCGGTACGAAGAGGCGCGGGTTCGGTAACGAACGACTGTCGGGGTGACAGGATTTGAACCTGCGACCACCCGCTCCCAAAGCGGGTGCGCTACCAAGCTGCGCCACACCCCGTACTACCCCCGGAGGGGATGATCACCGGTCTGGAGCGGGTGACGGGAATCGAACCCGCACCATCAGCTTGGAAGGCTGAGGTTCTACCATTGAACTACACCCGCATACCTACGACGCCGTGGTTTCACCACGATGTCGTGTGCACAGCGACTCTACCCAATCGCGGTTTCATTTCGCCAATCAGCCCCCGGACCCGGGTCGATACCGTCGTCCGCACCGGGGGAACGGCCGGGTGACGGCAGTTCCCCGATACTGGGAACCCGGTGGGCGCGGATTCGGCGGCCCAGATCTGGGAGGCGCGTGGTACGCGGCACCGGAATTTTCCGCAAAGGTGTGTAACACAGGCGATTCCGCGACGATAGGCGCAGAGATCACTGTTGTTCCGGAGACCGGTAACTTGTTGCAGAACGCAGGTCGGCGGCCTCCACCATCTTGCTACGATCTTCTTGCCGGACGGGGTATCTGGAAAGGGGGCGGTGGCGTGCACCCGACAAGGTGGACCATCCGCATAGCAGTGCGACAGAGCCGGCTCGATCCGGCACCCACGCAGCGGGCCCTTGTCCGCGGCGCGGTCATTCCTACCGCCGCCGGTGGTCGATATGACCGCTGAGCATCGACCACCCGTCCGCTCCACCGCCCGGGAATGGGCGCTGACCGCCGGCTCCCAGCCCGACGCCGAGATCACCGCGGCCGAAATCGAACCTGTTCTCGTCGAGATCCTCGAACAGTTGCTGGACCTCACCGTCTCCGATCCCTTCCCGATCCGCGCCGCCCGCCGCCTCGGTGCCCGGCTCTGCGCCGAACCCCTGCACCGGGTCAAGATGCTGGCCCTGGTCACGCGCACCCTGCTCGGCTTCCCGGCCGGGCCGCGGGGGTCGCTGGTGGCGACACAGTGGCCCCTGGTCGCCAGCCAGGCGATCGACAGCTACGCACAAGCGCTCCAAGAGCTCGCGCTCGCCCAGCAGAAGAAGAACTTCTCCGACGAGGCCACCCAGCGCGTCCGCGAGTTCGCGGCACTGCAGCAGCGGCTCGAGCACGAGGCCACCCACGACGCGCTGACCGGACTCGCCAACCGCACTCTGCTGCGGAAACGGGTACGCATGATGGCCGAACAGACCGACCGCGGGGTCGGCCTGCTGGTGGTGGACCTGGACCGGTTCAAGCACATCAACGACAGCTACGGGCACGCGGTCGGCGACGAGGTCCTGGTGGAGCTGGCGAAACGGCTGCGCGAGGTGGCGCCCCCGGGCGCGGTGGTCTGCCGCTACGGCGGGGACGAGTTCGTCCTCGCCGCCGGACTGGCGGACAATTCGGTCACCGAACTGGCGCACGATATCGTCCTGGCGCTCAACGTTCCGGTGTGGTCGTCGGTCGGCCCGGTACCGGTTTCGGCCAGTGTCGGCACGACTTACGCGCCGCCTGACGATCGTAGTGAACTGGCCGTACTGCTCCGCCGCGCCGATCAGGCCATGTACTCGGCGAAAACAGCGGGCGGACGCCGCTTCGCCGGAGCGGAGACGCCGGAGGCGCCCATCGATACCGCCGTCGCGGGCTGAGAGCGGCGGGTCAGGCCGGCTGGCACCGCGCGCACCAGAACAGGTTCCGCCCCTCGAGCACGCAATGACGCACCGGATCACCGCAGCAACGGCACGATTCCCCGGCACGGCGGTAGACATAGGTGCGCGGCCTGTCCGCGGCGTACGACGGCGCGCCGTGATCGTCCTCGGGCCGCACCACGTGCATCTTTCCTCGCCGCACGCCCACCTGCATCAGTTCGACCAGGTCCGCCCACAGCGCCGACCATTCCCCGACGGTGAGCTCCGTGCCCGGACGCTCCGGGGATATCCCGTGCCGGAAAAGCACTTCCGCGCGATAGACGTTCCCGACCCCGGCGACCACGCGCTGATCCATGAGCAGGGATCCGATACTGCGCCGTGAACGGCTGATCCGAACCCACGCCTGCTCCGGGTCGGCATCCGCGCGGAGCGGATCGGGCCCCAGCCGGGCGATGAGGGCCGCCGTCTCCGGCGGCGTGAGGATTTCGCAGGCGGTGGGACCACGCAGATCGGTCCCGAATCCGCGTCCGTCCCGCCCCGCGCCGGTCAGCCGCATCCGTACCTGGCCGACCGGATCGGGCATCGGGAGCTCCGATTCGGAAAAGGTGCCGTACAGCCCGAGGTGGACGTGGACGTACAGCTCACCCTCGTATTCGTGGAGCAGATGTTTGCCCCATGCCTGTGACCGCAGCAGGACCCGCCCGTCGATACGGGCGGCACCCGCCACGAACTTCCCCTGCGGACTCGACACCCGCACCACCGCACCGGCGAGCCGCTGCTGGTGGCGCCGGGCTAGCCGGTGCAGGGTATGACCTTCCGGCACCCGACTACTCGCCCACCCGGTGGATCAGTGGGCCGGCAGCGCCGGCGCCTCGCCGGACTTCTCGTAGTCGGCGAGGATATCGATCCGGCGCTGATGGCGCTCCTCGTTCGACCACGGGGTCGATACGAAGGCATCCACGATTGCCAGGGCCTCGTCGCGGGAGTGCATACGACCGCCGATACCGATCAGCTGAGCATTGTTGTGTTCCCGCGCCAGCCGGGCGGTTTCGACGCTCCAGGCCAGCGCGCACCGCGCGCCGGGCACCTTGTTCGCGGCGATCTGCTCACCGTTGCCACTGCCGCCGAAGACCAGCCCGAGGCTGCCCGGGTCGGCGACGGTACGGCGGGCCGCCTCGATGCAGAAAGCGGGATAGTCGTCGAGCGCGTCGTAGACGAGGGCGCCGCAGTCGACGACCTCGTGACCGGCCTTTTCCAGGTGGTCCTTGACGGCGTTCTTCAATTCGAAACCAGCGTGATCGGCACCCAGGTATACGCGCATGGCTGCGATTCTGTCAGGCCCCCGGCCGAGCCCCGACGGCGGGCGGGGTGACCGCGTTACTGCTTAGAGTCGTGGGTATGCAGCCGCACGACCCTCAGCAGCCGTCCGGATCCGGCCCCGGCGCCGCCTGGTCCGCGAGTACACCGGAGCCCGGGCCCTATCCGTGGCTCACCGACCATCCCGCGTCCTCGGTGCCGCTTCCGGGTGGCTATCCCCCGCCGCCGGTGCCGCGGCACGAGCCCCGGGGGCTGTCGCCGTTCGGGATGCCGGCCCGGCACAGCTGGGAGATCCCGCTACTGGTCGTGATCGTGCTGTTCACCGCGGTGGCCTATCTGCTGGCGTTCGTGCTGCTGTTCCTCGGCGCGGTAAATCAGTACGTCCTGATCCTGGTGGGGGCGCCGTTGCTGCTCTGGTTCGGTCGCGGTGTCAATTTCTCGTCGCAGCGGGTGAACGGGGTGAAGATGTCGCCCTCGCAGTTCCCGGACGGATATCGGATGGTGCAGGAGGCCGCGGCCCGGTTCGGGATGGCCGCTCCCCCGGACGCCTATGTCGTCCTCGGCAACGGGCAGATCAATGCCTTCGCCTCCGGCCACGGTTTCCGGCGCTACGTGGTGGTGTACAGCGACCTGTTCGAGATCAGCGGGGCCGCCCGGGAACCCGATGCGCTGGCGTTCATCATCGGTCACGAGGTGGGTCATATCGCGGCCGGTCATGCCTCCTACTGGCGTCAGCTCGGGATGTTCCTGGTGCCGTTCCTGCCGATTCTCGGCAATTCGCTGATCCGGGCCCAGGAGTACACCGCCGACAATCACGGCTACTGCCATCGGCCGCAGGGGGCGCCCGCCGCGATGGGCACCCTGGCGGCCGGTAAGTACCTGAACTCGGTGGTGGGGTTCGACGAAATGGCCGACCGCGCGGCCCAGGAACGCGGCTTCTTCGTCTGGATGGTCAACGCGATGGCGTCGCATCCGGTATTGACCTGGCGGATGTGGGCGCTGCGTGATCGCAGCCGGCACGGGCGGCTGTTCTGGCGGCCGAATCCGGTGCCGCCACGGTTCGGCCCACCGGCCGGGCCGCCCCCGGGCCCGGGTGGCGACGCGATCACCCTGTCCAAAGTTCCGCTCTGACCATGGACGCGGGCGTACCGGGGTTCCGGATTCCCGGCGGAATCCGGAACCCGCGCGCTCAGTCGAATTCCGGATTCTCGTCCCGGGTGCGCTTCAGTTCGAAGAAGTGCGGGTAGGCCGCAAGAGTCACCACGGCGTCCCACAGTTTGCCGGCCTCCTCACCGCGCGGGATCCGCGACAGCACCGGACCGAAGAAGGCCACACCGTTCACGTGGATGGTCGGTGTGCCCACATCGGGACCCACCTTGTCCATTCCCGCGTGATGGCTGGTGCGCAGCGCCTCGTCGTAGTCGCCGCTCTCCGCGGCCGCCGCCAGCTCGGCCGGCAGTCCGGTCTCGGCGAGCGCGTCCGCCACGATGCCGGCGAAGGTACCCTGGCGGTCCCCTTCGATCTCGAACTCGGCCCGGCGGTCGTGGAACCGGGGACCGAGCGCGGTGTAGAGCGACGGCAGGATCTCCTCGCCGTGCTGCTGGGCCGCCGCCACGGCCACCCGGACCGGACCCCAGGCGTATTTCATCAGCTCCTGGTATTCGGGCGGCAGATCACGGCCCTCGTTGAGCACCGCCAGACTCATCACGTGGAAACGCGTCTCGATATCGCGAACCTTCGCGACTTCGAGAATCCACCGGGAGGTGATCCAGCACCACGGGCACAGGGGGTCGAACCAGAATTCGGCAAGGTCCTTCTTCGCGGCCGAGTCGGGCACGTTGTGTTCCTCTCCACAGGTCGTCGGCGGGTTGCCCCCGCCGCCGCGGTTACCGCCGTCGAGCCGGGCGGGCAGCCGGGCACAGGCGCTGATACGAGCAACCCCGGCCGGGTGGTTTTCGTTCCCGAACCGGCCCGGCGATCGGAGCCGGCCTTTGTAGGCTGGCGGGAAGAGTTCGGATCGTCGCTGGAACAACCCACCACGAGGGAGTGTCAGCCATGACATCTGCGCAACATTTCGTCATCGTCGGCGCCGGCCTGGCCGGGGCGAAGCTCGCCCAGGCGTTGCGGGACAACGATTTCGACGGCCACATCACCCTGCTCGGCAAGGAGGACCGGCTGCCCTACGAGCGGCCGCCACTGTCCAAGGAATACCTCCTGGGCAAGAAACCGGTCGAAGAGTTCACGGTCGAAACCGCGGCCTGGTATCGCGACCACAATGTGGACCTGCGGCTGGGCACCGAGGTCACCGGGATCGACCGGGCCGCCCGGACGGTGCGGCTACCGGACGGCTCGGTATTGGAGTACGACAAGCTCGCACTGGCCACGGGTTCCTCGTCCCGCACCCTGCCCATCCCCGGGGCCGACGCCGATGCGGTGTACACCCTGCGCACACTGGGCGAATCCGATGCGCTGATCGAACTTTTCCGGACCGCCCGCCGGCTGGTGGTGATCGGGGCGGGCTGGATCGGGCTCGAGGTCACCGCGGCGGCACGCGCGGCCGGGGTGGAGGTCACCGTGGTGGAATCGGGCTCCGCGCCGCTGCTCGGCGCGCTCGGCCCGGAAATGGGCGAGGTGTTCGCCGCGCTGCACCGCGAGCACGGGGTCGACCTGCGCTTCGATGCGCAGGTCGAGCAGATCACCACCGCGAACGGCCGCGCGAACGGTGTCGCGCTCGCGGACGGCACCGAAATCGGCGCGGACGCGGTCCTCGTCGCGGTGGGCGCCCGGCCCGAACTCGGTCTGGCGGAATCCGCCGGGCTGCCGACCGGCACCGGTGTCCTGGTCGACGCGAGCCTGACCACCACCGACCCGAATATCGTGGCCGTCGGCGATATCGCCGAACAGGAACATCCGGTGCTGGGGCGGCGTATCCGGGTCGAGCACTGGGCGAATGCGCTGAACCAGCCCGCGGCGGCCGCGGCGGCCATGCTCGGCCGGGCCGCCTCCTACGACCGGCTCCCCTATTTCTTCACCGACCAGTACGACCTGGGCATGGA
>JABFXT010000519.1 GCA_013361595.1 Nocardia sp.
ATTCGCTCTCGATCACCGTCGCCGATCGGGTCCGGTGGGAAATCGAAATCGAGGTCGACGGCGACGAAATCGAGATAGAGCTGGAGATCGGCTGGCGTGACGATCCCGCCGGCGACCCGGACGCCGAAGTCGCCGGGCAACCGGAGCGTGTTGCCCGCGCCTAGGCACCACGACCTGCGCGTCCGCGGAAGAGCACCGCGAAATAGCCGGTATTCGCAGCGTCGAACCGAAGATCCGACGCCCGAGAAAAGGAGGCCCGATGGCCGGGACCTTGACCGTGTGGAAGTTCGCCAGTGCCGACGGCGCCGAAAAGGCGAACGAGACACTGGAGGATCTGCAGCGCCGGGAACTGATCACCGTCCAGGACGCGGCCGTTGTCAGCTGGCCGGACGGAGCGAAGAAGCCCCGGACTCGTCAGTTGCACAGCCTGGCCGGTATCGGCGCGCTCGGGGGCGCGTTCTGGGGATTGCTGTTCGGGCTGCTGTTCTTCATCCCGTTGATCGGCGCCGCGATGGGTGCCGGGTTGGGTGCGATGTCGGGTTCGCTGGCCGATATCGGTATCGACGACGATTTCATCAAGGAAGTGCGCGGCAAGCTCACTCCGGGTACGTCAGCGTTGTTCGCGTTGACCTCCGATGCCACCCTGGATCGGATCCACGACGCCTTCCAGGGGCAGTCCGCCGAGCTGGTCTCGACCAACCTGTCCCATGAGCAGGAAGCCAAACTGCGCGAGGTCTTCGCCGACTGACCGGTGGAATGTTCGCCGTCCACGCACCGGGGCGTCGGTGGACCTCACTCGTCCAGCGTATGAGAACACCGGGACCGGACACCTACACTCGCTGCCATGAACTGCCGGGCACTGCCCAGACGATGCCGCCACGCGGGCCGGACAACGCGAACCGGCTCCGTCCGCCTCTACTTCCGACAGTCACCGGTGCTTCGGGTGACCGGCACGGTCGGCGGCGGCGCGAACCGACCCGCGGGCCTCGTCGCGAGTAGCGATCGGGAAGAGCGTCGGGGATGACGACAGCTCACCCGTCGGTGGCACCGTGCCGGCCGGACGAGGCACCGAGCACGGCCGACAACGACATCGTGGCCGTCATAGCGAGGATCGCGCGCATTCTCGAAACTCGTGAAGACGAGATCAGCTCGGGGATGAGCGCCCTGATGGCACGTGATATCGACCGGCTCGACGACGATCCCCGACTGGTGGACCTGCTCCAGGCCAGTGTGGCCGGCAATGTGCGCACGGTGATCGACCTCCTGATGAACGATATTCCGATCGCAGACCTGCGACCGGATCCCGACGCCGTCGAATACGCGCTGCGGCTGGCGCAGCGCGAGGTTCCCGCCAACTCCCTGGTCCGCGCCTATCACATGGGACAGCAGGAGATGCTCCGCATCTGCTACGGCGAACTCGACCGTGCCGAGTTGCCCGCTCCACTGGCCCTGGCGGTCGTCGAACGACTGACCGAGATCATCTACGGCTATATCGACTGGATCACCGGGTACGTCTTCGACGCCTATGAGGCCGAACGGAGACGGTGGGTGGGTCGGCCGGACGGCGTGCGGTCCGCCACCGTCCACGCCGTGCTCGCCACCGATGATCCCGACACCGCCGCTTTCGAACACGAGACCGGGTACTCGCTGAGCCGTACGCATCTGGCGCTCATCCTGTGGCGGGAGGGGCCCGAACAGACGAGTGCCCTGGACCTGTTGGAGACCCGGGTACGCGCCATCGGCGGGTTGCTGGACTCCGACGGTCCGGCGATCGTGACGGCGGTCGACCGCCGGACCGTGTGGGCATGGCTACCGTTCCGCGAGCGGCCGACCGCCGGCGTCAGCGAAATTCGCCGGAAATACGATCTCGCCGAGGGAGTTCGGCTCACCGCCGGGCTGCCGGGCCACGGCCCGACCGGATTCCGGCGCTCGTATCTACAGGCCCGGGCCGCCTATTTCGTCGCCACGCTGCCCGGATCACCGGACCTGCCGTCCGCAGTCGGTTTCGCGGACCCCGGGGTGGGCGTGATCTCGCTGCTGGCAACAGATCTGGACGCCACTCGGTCATGGGTGCGGGAGGTCCTCGGCGATCTCGCCGAGGACACCGAACCGGCCGCGACTTTGCGTCATACCCTGAGTACCTACTTCGCCACCGGCGACAACCACGTCCGAACCGCCCGGACGCTCATGCTGCACCGCAACACGGTCAAGTACCGGATCGCCAAGGCGCTCGCGGTGACCGGTGCCGGCGCGATCACGTACGACAGAGTCGATGTGGCGCTGGCGTTGCAGGCGTGCCGCCTGCTCGGCGCCGCTGTCCTGCGCCCGGCCACGAAACCGCTGTCCCGGTAGCGGCGGCGACGGGTCGCCGAGCCGCACGGTCCTACCGGCTGTGGTGGCCGTCCCGTTCGCGAGCCCTGGCTCCCCGCCGACGTAGCTCGGCACGGTCCAGCCAGGCGTAGACCGCGTCGTATCCGGGTTTTCGTTCATCCGCGCACTCGGTGCGCCACCGCAGAGGGAGTGTGCAGCATAGAGCGCACCCGGCCCGCACCGGCAATATCGCACCATGATGTGTGCAGTCTGCACCCCGGCCTCATGCGATTGTGGCCCTTCGGCCCATTCCCCGGTCGCGCATCACTGGTTAGTCTGATGACTCCCCGACTACGCACACGATGGGGAGCGTCGCTCCGCGGAGCGGTGACGGTGTACCGGATTCCGAGAATTGGTGAAGTGCAGGTCGAACAAGAGATCTACGCGGCGGGTGCGCTCGTGGTTCCGGACGACCTGCCTCGACTCCGTCCGCGTGGTCGGGAAGCGGCGCGATGAGCCGGTCCGCGCCACCACCGCGCCGACGGCCCGCGGAGCCGCCGGAGCCCGCACCGACGCGGGCTTCCGCGCTCGTCGTGGCGATCGGCGCGGGGTTACGGACGCGGGAGTCGGAGATCGCCGAGATCATGACCCGGCGGATAGCCGGTGAGATCGACTCGTCCGGTGGCGATCCGCGGCTGGCGGCCCTGCGCGCCGCCAGCATCCACGCCAATGTGGCGACCATGATCGGGATATTGGCCGGCGATATTCCGGTCGATCACCTGCAACCTCCCACCGCATCGGTCGAATACGCACGACGGGTGGCACAGCAGGAGATTCCGTCCAACTTGCTGGTGCGCGCCTATCATCTGGGCCAGAACGTCATGATGGGAATCTGCCGTGACGAGGTGAGCCGGCAGGAACTGCCGACGGCACTGGGCCTGGCCGTTCTCGGCCGGTTCACCGAACTCGTCTACGCGTATACCGACTGGATCACCGTATCCGTTCTCGAAACCTACGAGACCGAACGTACGCGGCGAACGAACGCCCGCGGCAACGTACACCCGTCCATCGTCCATTCGCTGCTCTCGGCGACGACACCGGATCCGGCGGAGTTCGAAATCGCGACCGGTTACCGGCTCGACCGGACGCATCTGGCCGCGATCCTGTGGTACTCGGGCAATGACGAAGCCGCAGCACTCTCTCTGTTGGATTCCGGGACAAGGACATTGGCACACTCAGTGCACGCCGGCGGCGCGCCACTGGTGACCGCCGTCGACCGGCGCACACTGTGGGTGTGGATCCCGTTCGGCCGGCGGGCCGCTGTCGTTCCGGCCGGCGCGGGGCCTGTCCTGCCGGAAGGGGTGCGGCTGGCCCTCGGCCTGCCGGGCCCGGGACTCGACGGATTCCGCCGCTCCCAGCGGCAGGCCGCGGCCGCCTACCGCCTGGCGACCGTTCCGCGGACACCGCCACCACCCGTGACGATCGGGTTCGGCGATCCCGGTGTGGCGGTGGCCTCGCTGTTGGCCGCGGATCTGGACTCGACCCGCGAATGGGTGCGCGAGGTGCTCGGCGGGCTCGCCGCGGACACCGATCAGGCAGCGACACTACGAGATACGCTGAGCACCTTCTACGAGACGGGCGAAAGCCATCTGCGCACCGCGCAGCAGATGATCCTGCACCGCAACACCGTCAAGTACCGAGTCACCAGGGCCCTCGAGGCCACCCCCGGCGGCGCGGCCGGGCACGAGAAGCTGGATATCGCGCTGGCCTTGCGGATCTGCCGTTTTCTCGGTGCGAACGTGCTCCGCCCGCCGGCCTGAGGGGTGCCCTGGCTCCAAAGCCGGAGTTCCGACCGGACGTTCGACCCCGGACCCCGGGCCCGATCTCGATGTCCTCAGACGATCGACCCGATCCGTTCGGGCGCCGGGTAGCCGAGAACCTCCGGCCCGACGATATCGAGCAATTGGGCGTCGGTGCGGGAACGTATCCAGGCGGTGGCGATATCGTAACCGGTATCGAACAGCTCCTCGGCCGATCGGTCCGGCGCCTCGAGTGCCGCACCGTAGGGCTGGTGGGCGAAGATGGTCGACTCGCGCAGGGTCGTATCGCGAAACGGCCGTGGGCGATGGGGAATCATCGGCAGCGCGGGGTGCAGCACAGGGAAGATCAGTCCGCCTCGGCTGTCGTACGGTTGCGGCCCGTAGAGGTCCAGGATCAGCGTGGGATGTGGCGCGAAGATCTCGTGGGGTACCCGGAACTGACAGCCGCCGTCGAACAGGTCCTCCAGTCCCGCGGCCGCCGGCAGCGCTCCCGGAATGCGAGTGGCCGCGACGAGCGCATCCACGACCGGCAGATCCGGAACCCCCAGCTCGGGTAGATCCCGGGGTAACAGCAGGGTTCCGCGCTTCGCCGAATAGACAGGTATCAGCAGTGACGATGCCGCCCGGTGCAGCGGTTGCCCGGACGATCCCGGTTCGAGGACGAAGTCGGCGAAGGTGCGATCGCCCACGACGGCGTGGGCGAGCTCGCGAATCCGCGCCCGGGGGTACAGTGCGCGCCGGGTCACCAGAGTACGAAAACTCCTCCCGCCCAACACATCTTGCTCCGGGTAATCAATCGCGATCTGCCTGGCCCGGTCACGCGTGAACCCCAGCGCTATCGTCGCGGCCGCGATGGCGCCACCACTGACCC
>JABFXT010000571.1 GCA_013361595.1 Nocardia sp.
GGCCCTGCTCGTCGGCCTCGCTTTCGGTCTCTTCGCGACCGGCATCACCAAACCGGTGCGTGACCGCTTGTTCGTTCTGCTCGGGTAGGTTCTCGCCCAATCGCTGGTCGGGATCGTCCAGTACTTCACCGATGTCCCGGCGGCGCTGGTCGCGATCCATGTGGGCGGCGCGGCCCTGTGCACCGCCGCGACCGCCGCGCTGTGGGCTTCGCTGCGAACCCGGGAGCCGTTGCCCGCGGAGGTCACCGAAACGCGGGTCCAGCCCGCCTGACACTCAGGTTCCGGCCGGGCCGTTCTGGTAGCTCCGGGCGACCAGGGCCGAGGTCAGATACCAGAGCCCGGTGGGGACAGCGGGATCGAACCCGGTGAGCAGCCGGACCCGTTTGAGCCGGTAGTCGAGCGTATTGGTGTGCATATGCATGAGCCGGGCCGTGCGCTGGCGATTGAAATTGTTCGCGATGTGCTGACGCAGTGTCTCCAGCAACTCGGGATGTTCGTCCAGCGGGTCCAGGATGGAGCTGAGGTGTTCACGCGCCGGCCCCGGCCGGGTGATCTGGAATTCCAGGGCCAGATCGGTGAACCGGTGCAGTCCCCCGCCGTCGGAGATGCGCTGCACGGTGTCGAGGAGTTCGTGGGCGCGGTCGGTGGCGTCGGGGATCTCGGCGGTGGCCGCGGTGACCACGGTGCCGGTGACCGGAACCTGCGCCGCCTGCCCCAGGCGCGCGATCAATTCGTCCAGCGTCTCGTCCGGGAAACCATCGGCCGGTAGCAGTACCGTGCCTCCGTCGATGCTCAACAGCGAAAGCGCCTTCTCGCCGCAACTGCGGGCGAGTTCGGCCTGTACCCGGCGGAGCTTGCGGCGGGCGACGATCCGGCCGTCCACCTGCTGCGCGGATTCGTCCGGATGCGGCGGCAGGGCCAGCGCCAGTACCTGATAGGAACCGGCGATCTCGATCCCGCATTCGCGGGCCATGGTGGCGGTGCTGTGCCCGCCGAGCAGCGCCGAGGTCAGCGTGTGCACCGCGGTGTGGTGTTCGGCGACCACACCCCGGTATTCGCCGACATACGCCAGCGCCACTTCCGAGGTGATCGTGTCGAGGATCTCCAGCATGCGGCGGGCGGTGGCGACCAGTGTCGCGGAATCCGACGGTCCCGCGGTGGACATGATGCGGTCGAACCCGAGTTTGAAACCCTCGTGGATGGCGTGGTTGATCGTGTCGATCGGGATACCCTCGCGCGCCCATTCGGCGGCGGCCTCGCGGACCTGTTCGATCTTCTCCGGCAGCTCTCGACCGTCGAGCCGGCTGAGGGTCAGTTCCAGGCAGAGCCTGGTCACCGCGGTCACGTCACCCTGGAGCGCGTCACCCGGCAGGGTTCCGCACGGTGCGACGTGTTCGACGAAATGCCCGACCATCTGACGCGACAGGGTCGACACATCCCGTAGGTGGTTCGAGATCGGACGGCCGGACACCGTGAGTCTGGAACGGGTCGGACTGCTGACCGTCATATCGGCTCCTTCTACCCCGGGGCTGACGCTCGAGGCACTAACGGTAGCGCGAAGCAGTTACTCGTCAGTAGTTTTTGCCCGGGAAACTGTTCGAGCTACCTGATGCCCGGTAACCGGCCTGTGAGCACCCACAGGTGTCATTTCTCGTTGCGAGCCTTCGGAAACCGTGTCTGACCAGCGACCCAGCCGGCCATCTTCGCCCAGTGCCCGGTACGCGGGGTGGTGCGGGAGACCAGTTCCCGCTCCCAGCCCTCGGCGGCGGTGAGGCCGTCGACCACGGCGACCACGGCGTGCGCGGTGGCCTCGTCGGCGACCATCCGGTCCCCCAGGACCCCGTCGGACCCGACCAGCGTGACCCGGACACCGCGGCGCCCGACCGGCTGCAGCACGGCTTCGGCCGAACCCCCGTGCGCGGCGACGAACTTGCGCACCGATTCGACGATCTCCTTCGGGGCGTCGGCGGTGACGGTGGTGGTATCTGCGCTCATGCCGTGGAGTTTACCGGCGAGTAGGAAGGCCGCCCGGGGCCCGGTCCGAACCGCCTGGTCACCCCCGCGGGCGGGGCTCGCCGACACAGCGGCGGACCCCTGCACACCGGACGGGCGCACCCGTGTAGAACTAGGACCCATGCGCGCGATCCAGGTAGACCGGCACGGCGGTCCGGAAGTGCTGACCCTCGCCGAGGTTCCCGATCCGGAGCCCGGGCCGGATCAGCTACTGGTCGATATCGACGCCGTCGGTGTGAATTTCATCGACACCTACTTCCGCACCGGCACCTATCCGCGGCCGGTGCCCTACATCCCGGGCTCCGAAGGTACCGGAATTGTCGCCGAGATCGGTTCCGGGGTAACCGCATTCGCCGTCGGTGACCGGGTGGCCTGGGCGGCCGGGCCGAACAGCTACGCCCCCCGCGCGGTGATCGACGAAGCGGTCGCGGTGGCGGTGCCCGGCGAGGTCGATCCGGCGGTGGCCGCCTCGGCACTGCTGCAGGGGATGACGGCGCACTACCTGATCGAATCGGTCTACCGTCCCGAACCGGGCGAGACGATCCTGGTCCACGCCGGCGCGGGCGGGGTGGGACTGCTGCTCACCCAGCTGGCTGTCGCCCGGGATATCCGGGTGATCACCACGGTGTCCTCCGACGAGAAAGAAGACCTTTCGCGTACCGCCGGAGCCTGGGAGGTCCTGCGCTACGGGGACGATCTCGCCGAGCGGGTGCGCGCACTGACCGGCGGCGAAGGCGTCGCGGCGGTCTACGACGGGGTGGGTGCCGCGACCTTCGACGCCAGCCTGGCCTCGCTGCGCGTCCGCGGCACGCTCGCGCTGTTCGGCGCGGCCAGCGGCCCCGTACCGCCGGTGGATCTGCAACGGCTCAATGCGGCGGGTTCGGTTTTCGTGACCCGGCCCAATATCGCCCACTACACCCGCGATCGCGCCGAACTGGACTGGCGGGCCGGCGATATCTTCGAAGCCGTCGCCGACGGCTCGCTCACCGTCCGGATCGGCGCGACCTACCCGCTGGCCGAAGCCGAGCGGGCGCACCGCGATCTGGAGAGCCGGCGCACCACCGGCTCGATAGTCCTGCTGCCCTGATCCGGTCGGCCGGGCGCGGAACTCAGTAGTCGCGCCCGGTCAGTCCCCGGTAGACGAACCGCGTCAGGCTTTCGACGGCTTCGTCGTCGGATATACGCACCGCGCCCTCCTCGACCGCCGCGGAGATGGCCTGGACGAGACAGAACATCATCGCCAGGCTGGTATCCACCGTACCCGGCAGGGTGGCGCCTTCGGCGACCAGACCGTCGAGATGGTCGGCGATATCGAGGCGCTGTTCCGCGCCGAATTGTGCGATCTCCCGGGCGAATTCCTCGTTCACCAGCGCGGCCTGACCCATCGCCCGCATCACGACGGCGTTCTCGCGCGCGAAACGCCAGAACCCGGCGATATGGAAACGCACGGCGTCGGGATCGGCGAAATCCGGATTGTGCCCGGGCTGCCCGGCTTGTTCGTCACCGGCCGTTTCCAGGTCGGCCAGCAGCGCGCGGAGCAGTTCCTCCTTGCTCGCGAAGTGGTTGTAGAACGACCCCGCAGCCCGGCCCGCCGCCGCCGTGATGTCGGTGATCTTGGTGTTCAGATAGCCGCGCTCCGCGAAGACCTGCCGCGCGGCCGCCTTGAGCGCCTGCTCTGTTTCTTCCGCCCGTTCCCGACGGCTGGGTCCCACCGACCTCACCTCCTTGACACGGCAACCTACCAACCTCAATACTGAATATAGATTCACTGAATCTATATTCAGCTAATTTCCGCGTCCAGGAGTTCCCATGACCTCTTCCGTTCTCATCGCCGGCGCCGGCCCGACCGGCCTCACCCTCGCCATCGACCTGGCCCGCCGGAATATCGCCGTGCGGATCATCGACAAGGCCACCGAGTTCTGCCCCGGCTCCCGTGGCGACGGCATCCAGCCCCGCGCCCTCGAGGTAGTCGACGACCTCGGTGTGCTCGCGGCAGTCCGCGCGGCGGGCCGCCCGGCGCCGATCATGCGGGCCTACTTCGACGGGCAGCCGGCCGGCGAGCATCGGATGAGCGAGCCCGCCGAACCCACTCCGGCCGTCCCCTACCCCGATCCGTCGTTCCTCGGCCAGGCACAGACCGAGGCGATCCTGCGTGCCCGGCTGGCCGACTTCGGGGTCCGGGCCGAACTCGGCACGGAACTGCGGTCGTTCGTCCAGGACGAGTCCGGGGTCACCGCGCGCCTGTCGGGCGCACAGGGTTCCGAGACCGTCCGGGTCGCCTATCTGGCCGGCGCCGACGGCGGCCGCAGTACGGTACGCAAACAGGCCGGTATCGGATTCGAGGGCACCACCGACGACTCCCTGCGCATGCTGCTCGGCGACGTGCGCGCCGACGCCCTCGATCACGATTACGGCCACTGGTTCGCCGCGGCCACCGACCCGACCCGGGGTATCGCGCTGTCACCGCTGCCCGGCGGGCGCCACTTCCAGTTCGCCGCGCCGTTCGCCGGTGCCACCGAACCCACCCTGGACACACTCCAGGCCGCCGTGGAGCACTGGTCCGGACGTACCGATATCACCCTGACCGACCTGACCTGGGCGACGGTGTGGCGGCCCAATATCCGGCTGGCCGAGCGGTTCCGGTCCGGGCGGGTGCTGCTCGCCGGTGACGCCGCGCACGTCCACCCGCCGACCGGCGGACAGGGAATGAACACCGGCATCCAGGACGCCTACAACCTGGGCTGGAAACTCGCGGCCGCGCTCGACGGGGACGAACGCCCGCTGTCGACCTACGAGCCGGAACGCCGCACCGTGGCGGCCCGCGTACTCGGGATCAGTTCGGAACTGCTGGACAAGCTGGTCGACGGCGCCGAGGACGCCATGGTGCGCGGCGAGGAGACCCGCCAGCTCGACATCAGTTACCGCGACCCGGCCGATCCCCGGCCTGTCGCGCCCGGCGACCGGGCTCCCGACGCG
>JABFXT010000649.1 GCA_013361595.1 Nocardia sp.
TCGCGGTGCTGGTGTTGTTGTTCGCCACCCGGCGGCTGTTCGACGTACGCGCCACCCGCGGGACCTACCGCCGGGTGTGGCTGGGCCCCCTCGCGGCGGCCGCCGGCGCGCTGGTGGCCTACGTGGTGCTGGGGACCCTGCTCGCCGACGGTTTCGACCGCGACCCCGGGGTCGGGACCCTGCTGCGCGACGCGCCGCTGCGCTTGCTTCCACCGGTGTATCTCCAGCTCTTCGAGCCTCCCGTCCTACCGCTCACCTCCGCCGCGACTCTGCTCTTCGAGTGGATCGGCGTGCTCGTCTGGGTGACGCTGTCGCTGCTGCTGCTGCGCAGCTTCCTCGCTCCCCCGGCCGGATACGACCTCGGCGGCGAACGCCGGGTGCGCGAGCTACTGCACACTCCGGGTGGCGGGTCCCTGTCGTGGATGAGCACCTGGGCCGGGAACAAGTACTGGTTCACCGCCGATGGACGCCACGCGGTGGCCTACCGCGTGCATTCCGGCGTCGCCCTGACCACGACGGATCCGATCGGCGCGCGGGACGGACTGGCCGAGGCGATCGACGAGTTCGCGGCATGGTGCCTCGGTAACGGATGGACGCCGTGCTTCTACTCCGTGGGTTCCGATACTGCCGCCGTCGCGCGCGAATACGGTTGGAGTTGTCTGCAGGTGGCCGAGGAAACGGTCGTCGAGCTCGCGGGGCTGGCCTTCAAAGGGAAGAAATTCCAGGATGTCCGGACGGCCCTGAACCGGGCCGCCAAAGACGGGATCGAGGCGCGGTGGACGACCTTCGCCGACGCCCCGCTGTCGGTGACCGAACAGATCGTCGACATCTCCGAGGAATGGGCGGCCGACAAAGGCCTGCCCGAGATGGGTTTCACCCTCGGCGGGCTCGCCGAACTCGACGACCCCGAGGTCCGGTTGCTGCTGGCGGTCGACCGCGACGACCACATCCATGCTGTCACCTCGTGGATGCCGGTGTACCGGGACGGCGTCCTCGTCGGCCGCACGCTGGACTTCATGCGACGCCGTGCCGACGGCTTCCGCGCGGCGATGGAGTTCCTCATCGCCTCCGCGGCGCTGTCCGCGCAGGAAGAGGGGCTCGAATTCGTCAGCCTGTCGGGGGCACCGCTGGCGAGCGCCGAGGCCGGCGAGCCCGGTTTGGATCGCGGGGCGCTCGACGCCCTGCTCGACCTGCTGGGCCGCACTCTCGAACCGGTCTACGGTTTCCGCTCGCTGCTCGCCTTCAAGGCGAAGTTCCAGCCCCGGCATCGGCCCATGTACATGGTGTTCCCCGATGCCGCGGCCCTGCCGACCATCGGGATCGCCGTCGGCCGCGCGTACCTCCCGCATCTGTCGCTGGAG
The DNA here is from genome assembly GCA_013361595.1 of Nocardia sp. Taxonomy (GTDB): domain Bacteria; phylum Actinomycetota; class Actinomycetes; order Mycobacteriales; family Mycobacteriaceae; genus Nocardia. The sequence goes on from JABFXT010000649.1 coordinate 1,362, forward strand.
GAGAGCGGACAGTTGCTGGCCCAGCTGCTGCGCCGATGAACCGGGACGACGACAGCACCGGCGGGCCCGACGATGTGACCAAGCCGAATTCGGCGGCATCCGGGCCATCGGCTGTATCGGCCACGGATTGCGGCTGATACAGCGGACGCCCGACTACACGCTACGAGAGGCGAAGTCGAAGGATCCGCCGTCGATACCCCAGGAGATGACCCGTTCGGGGCGAATTCGGATGACCGCGCGCTCCTGCGGAGCGAACGGCGGCTCCTCGTCGTCGAGCGCCTGGGCCGTGCCACGGACCTCGATACCGCGAATCACGTACGGCTCCATCGAAACCTGTTGATCGATGACGAACGACACCCGGCTGCCCGCCTCGATATTGCGGTACTTCCGGCTGGTACGCATCCGCAGACCTCCGATATCGATCGTGCCGTCGGCGTTCACCCGGTAGCTGGTGGGGTTGTTCTGCACCACGCCGTCGGGCGATACCGTGGCCAGCCGGCCGATTCCGGCCTCGGCGAGGAACTGCTGTTCGTTGCTGGTGAAAGTCATATCGGTACTCCTCGGTGAATCGATTTCGGTGCGCCCCGGGCGATCGGCCGGAAGTTGCCGGCGCGGGGACGGGGCAGGTGCCACTCGTCCGCACGTCTCTCGCGGGTGGTCGCGCGGACCGCGACCACCCGATTCCCTCCCTTGAACTAGCATCGCTAGAAGCGAGAGCAACGATAACATCGCCTCGCTATCTTGTCTAGCGGCGCTAGATCCGCCCGGGGCGGGCGGCGGAATTCACCGGCGCAGTTCCGTCTCTTGCCCGATACGCGCGAGCTTGACCGGATTGCGCACCGCGTACAGCCCGCTGATCAGTCCCTCGTCGATCCGCATCGCGACGATCGTGTCGACCTTGCCGGCGATCTCGACCAGCAGGGCCGGATGACCGTTGATCTGCGTGGCGCGCAGCACCGCCGCGCCCGCGATCCGGCCCAGCACTTCGGCGACCGGGCCGGCCCCCACGACCGGTGCCAGCGCGGCCCGCACCACACCTCCGCCGTCGGTCAGCAGAACCACACCGGGTGCCATGACCTCGAGCAGACCCTGTAGATCACCGGTGGTCACCGCGCGACGGAATGCCTCGAGCGCCTCCCGGGTCTCGATCGCGGTGAGGGCCCCCCGTGGACGCCGCGCGGCGATATGGGAGCGCGCCCGGTAGGCGATCTGGCGGACGGCGGCCGGAGACTTCTCGACGGCCTCGGCGATCTCGTCGTACTCCAGGGCGAACACCTCACGTAGCACGAACACCGCGCGCTCGACCGGCGCGAGCGTCTCCATGACCAGCAGCATCGCCATCGATACGTTGTCGGCCAGTTCGACGTCCTCGGCGATATCCGGCGCGGTGAGCAACGGCTCGGGAAGCCAGGGACCGATATAGGACTCCCGGCGACGGCCGAGTGCGCGCAACCGGTCCAGCGCCTGCCGCGTGGTGATCCGCACCAGATAGGCACGCTGATCACGTACCGCACCGAGATCCACACTCACCCATCGCAACCAGGTCTCCTGGAGCACGTCCTCGGCGTCCGCGGCCGAGCCGAGCATTTCGTAGGCGACGGTGAACAGCAGATTCCGGTGGGCGAGGAAGGTCTCGGTCGCGGCGTCGGCGCCCTCCGTACCCGGGACGCTCGGTGATGAACCGGTCATGGGGGCTCCTTTTCCTGTCGGCGGGTGTCCACATCAGACGCCGCCCGCCGCGGTCCCGTAACACCGGACCGTTGTGGTTCACGCCACACCGTGTGACGCCACCTCGAGCACCAGTTTCCCCGTGGTGGATCCCGATTCGATACGCCGGTGCGCTTCCGCCGCCCGGTCCAGCGACAGCGTGGCCACCCGGACTTCGAGAGCCCCGGCGGTGACCGCATCGACGGCACGGCGCAGCGCGACCCCGGTTTCGGCCGGATGAACGGCGGCGAAGGCGGCGAGGTTGAACCCGGAGACCGTTTTGTTGGTGAACCACAGCTCGTTGGCCGACAGACCCACATCCGGACCGCCGGAGGCATTACCCATGACCACCATCCGACCCATCGGCGCGAGCCGGTCCAGGCTGGCGCGGCGGGTACCGCCGCCGACCATATCGACCACGATGTCGAACTGCCCCGCACTGGCGAGGTCGTCGCGCAGGATCACCTCGTCGTACCCGAAACTCTCGGCGACGGCGATCTTCGCGGGGCTGCCGACCGTCCCGACCACCCGGCCCGCGCCCAGCAACCGGGCCACCCGGCCGAATTGACTACCCACCCCACCGGCGGCCGCGTGGACCAGCACACTGTCACCCGGTTCGATCCGGGCGACCCGGTCCAGTACCAGGAACGCTGTCGTACTGTTCGACGGCACCGCCGCCGCCACGACCGGGTTCAGCCGGGATGGGTCGAACGGCACGGCCAGTTCGGCGGCGGTCACCACGACTTCGGCGTATCCACCGCTGCGCACGATGGTCAGGGCGGCGACCGGGTCACCTGGCGCGAATCCCTCGACACCCGGGCCGAGGGCACGGATCCGGCCGGACACTTCGATACCCGGAACGAAGGGCAGGGCGACGTCGACGAGACCCTGCCGGTACAGGATCTCCGCGAAATTCGCGCCGGCGTAGTCCACATCGATGGCGACCTGACCCGGCCCCGGTTCCGGAATGTCGACCGCGGCCGGTCGCAGTACCTCGGCCGCGCCGAACTCGGGGATTATCACTGCTTTCATCTGCTGATTGCCCATACCGACGATCCTGCGGGCGCCGGACCCCGATAGGCAGTGTCAGTTCATGGTGGGTGTGACACCACCAGGCTGGGCGCGCATCAATTCGTCGAGCCGTTCGCCGGTGCCGGTACCGGCGACGGGGTTGTGCAGCACCAGATGGTGTCCGGGGAATTCGGGCAGCGGGAAGAGTGTGGCCTCGAAGACCATCGTCCCGGCGCCGGGGTGTTCGACCGCCTTGACCGCGGTGAGGTGTTCGGCCGCGTCGTGACGCGCCCACAATTCGGCGAACTCCGGGCTGACCAGGGCCAGATCCCCGGCGAGGCGGTCGAATTCCGGATCGTCGGGATAGCGTGCCGAATCGGCGCGGAAACCGGCGGCGACTTCGGGTGCGATCAACCCCCATTCCCGGTGCAGTACCCGGAAACGCGCGTTGGTGAAGAAGGAGATCAGGCAGTTGTGATCGGTGTCGCCGTACCCGAACACCGCCCGGGCCGCCTCGTTCACGGCGGTGAAATTCCAGTGCCGGTCCCGGATATAGGCCGGACGGGGCGCCCACGTCGCCAGCAATCGCTGCAACCGAGGTGATGCCGGGACCGAGGGAGCGGCCTGCCGTTGTGGCGGGTTGAGCCCGGCCAGGCGATACAGATGGGCCCGTTCCACTTCGTCCAGTACCAGGGCCCGGGCCACCGCGTCCAGGACATCGTCGGACACCTTGATATCGCGACCCTGTTCCAGCCACGTGTACCAGGACACGCCCACGCCGGCCAGCACCGCGACCTCTTCCCGTCGCAGTCCGGGTGTCCGACGCCGGCCCGCTTCGGGCAGCCCCACCGCCGCCGGGGTCAGCTTTTCGCGCCGGCTGCGCAGGAACTCGCGCAATTCCGCGCGCCG
>JABFXT010000729.1 GCA_013361595.1 Nocardia sp.
CAGGCCGAGCCCGCGCGCCAGGTCCAGAGTGGCCTGGACCAGGTGATGGGTGACCGGATCGGAGTCGTCGACCCCGAGCGCGCGAACGGCCCGTCGATGGGCACCCCGGCCGAAGCGAGCTTCCAGTGGAACGATTCGCTCGCGGAGTGCTGGATCGGCGGCGGCGTGGGTCCATACCTGGAGGGCGGCTTTGAAAAGCGTGCTGGTGTAGGACTCGACCAGCCCGGCCACCACGGCCTCGGTACGGGCCAGGCCGGGTTCGGTGACCACCGCGGCTACCGCCTGATCGGTGCGGGTGTCGAACATGTAGGTGAGCGCGGCGGTGATCAGGTCTTCGCGGGTGGGGAAATGATGCTGGGCCGCACCCCGCGACACCCCGGCGCGTTCGGCGACCACCGCCACTGTGGCCGCTGCCCATCCCTTTTCGGCCAGGCAGTCGATGGTCGCCTCTAGGAGCCGCTGCCGGGTGGCCCGGCTGCGGTCCTGTTTGGGTTCGTGGGGTGTCGCCATAGCGGCCTATTCTGCCGAGGGCGTTTCGGCGGCCGGGACGGCCCAGCGGGGTGGGCGCCGTTGCAGGAACGCCGTCATTCCCTCGATCACTTCCTCGGTGCCGAAGAAACTGCCCGAGCGGGCGGCCAGTTCGTCGGCGGAGCGGTCGAATTCGGCGAGGATCGGCGCGGTGGTGAGGCGTTTGCTCTCGGCGAGACCCTGCGGAGAGCCCTTGCGCAGTTCGTCCAGCAGTTCGGCGGTCCGGGCGGTCGGGTCGCCGGTCGCCAGGGTGATCAAACCGATGCGCTCGGCGGTATCGGCGTCGAACTTCTCACCGGTCAGGAAATACCGGTCGGCCGCGCGCGGGATCATCCGGGGCAGCAGGGTCAGCGAGATGACGAACGGGGCCAGGCCGAGCCGGGCCTCGGTGAGCGCGAAACTGCTGGACAGGCCCGCGACGGCGATATCGCAGGCGGCGAGCAGGCCCATCCCGCCGGCGCGCACATTTCCGTCCACCCGCGCGATCACGGGCTTCGGGAGTTCCAGAATGGTGCGCAGCAATCGCACCATCCACTGGGTGCGGATATCGGCGGCGGCCGCGGGGTCGGCGGCCACCGCCTCCTTGAGATCCGCGCCGGCGCAGAAGGTGTTGCCGGTGTGGGTCAGGACCACCCCCCGCACCCGGGGGTCGGCGGCAGCGCGTTCCAGCCCGTCCAGGAGTTCGGTTACCAGACGCGCGGAGATCGCGTTCCGGTTGTGCGGGGAGTCGAGGGTCAGGGTGACGAACCCGTCCTCGACGGCGTAATCGACGACCCGGGTCTCGGTTCCGGTCACGGTGGTCCTGCCTTTCCGGCCGGGCCGGGGCGCACTACCCCGGCCCGTGGCGCTCAGTAGGACTTCGGCAGACCCAGCGAATGCTGGGCGACGAAGTTGAGGATCATTTCCCGGCTCACCGGCGCCACCCGCGCGATGCGGGCCGCGCCGAGCATGGCGGCCAGACCGTATTCGGCGGTGAGACCCGACCCGCCGTGGGTCTGGATGGCCTGGTCGAGGGCTTTGATACTGGCTTCGGCCGCCGCGTATTTGGCCATGTTCGCGGCTTCGGCGGCACCCATCTCGTCACCGGCGTCGTAGAGGGTCGCCGCTTTGAGCATCATCAACCGGGCCAGTTCGAGTTCGATCTTCACCTGCGCCAGCGGATGCGAAATACCCTGGTGCGCACCGATCGGAGTCTTCCAGACCGTACGCTCCCTGGCGTATTCCACCGCCCGGTCGATGGCGTAACGGCCGACGCCGACCGCCATGGCGGCACCCATGATCCGCTCGGGATTCAGGCCCGCGAACAACTGCATGAGGGCGGCGTCCTCGGTGCCGACCAACGCGGTGGACGGTAGCCGGACATCGTCGAGGAACAGCGTGAACTGGTGGTCCGGTTCGATGATGTCCATTTCCTGCGGGGTCTTCTCGAACCCGGGCGCGTCGGTGGGGACGATGAACAGCGCGGGCTTGAGTTTCCCGGTCTTGTGGTCCTCGGTGCGGGCGACGATCAGCACCGCTTCGGCCTGGTCGACGCCGGAGATGAAGATCTTGCGGCCGGTGAGCAGCCAGTCGTCACCGTCGCGGCGGGCGGTGGTGGTGATCTGATGCGAATTGGAGCCGGCGTCGGGCTCGGTGATACCGAACACCATCTTGGCCGACCCATCGGCGAGCTTCGGCAGCCATTCGGATTTCTGCTGGTCGGTTCCGTATTTGGTGATGATGGTGCCGCAGATCGCCGGCGATACCACCATCAGCAGCAGACCCGCGCCCTGCGCGGACAGTTCCTCCATCACCAGCGCCAGTTCGTACATGCCGGCGCCGCCGCCACCGTATTCCTCCGGCAGGTTCACGCCGAGGAAACCGAGCTTGCCCGCCTCGTTCCACAGTTCGTCGAGCGGTTCGTTCTTACGCGCCTTGGCCAGCACATAATCGCGGTAGCCGTATTTGGCGGCCAGCCCGGCGACCGCGGCCCGCAACTCTTTGCGTTCGTCGGATTCGATGAAGCTCATTGCTCACTCCTGGTTTTCGGCGGCGGGATCCACCACGGCGAGAACGGTGCCGACCTCGACCTGCCGGCCGACCTCGACATTGACGGCACTGAGCACACCGTCCACCGGCGCGGCGACGGTGTGCTCCATCTTCATGGCCTCGAGCCACAGGATCGGCTGTCCGGCGGTCACGGTGCTGCCGACCTCGGCACCCAGCCGGATCACACTGCCCGGCATCGGCGCCAGCAGGGATCCGGTGGCGATCTGGTCGGCCGGATCGGTGAAGCGCGGCAGCCGCCGCACACTCACCGGGCCGAGCGCGGAATCGACGCAGACGAGATCGTCGTAGCGGGCGACGGCGAACTGCCGCCGCACCGGCCCATGCGCACCGGGCACCGCCAGCACCACCTCGCTCGGGGTGGCCGTGATCAACTCCAGGCCGGCGTGATCCGCCACCTCGATACCGGTCCGGGTGAACCGGTAGTCGATATCGTGGGTGCCCGTGGTCCGACTCTCGTAGGACTTGCGTTGCGACTGCGCGGGTAGATTGCGCCAGCCGCTCGGGATACCGGCGACCACACCGGCACGGGTCCGGTTCGCGGCCGATTCGGCCAGCGCGGCCGCGACGATCGAGAGCTTCTCATCGGCGTCGGTGAGCACAGGTGCGGCGAGCGCGTCCAGGCCGTGGGTGGCGAAGAACGCGGTATCGGTATCGCCGGCCAGGAACGCGGGATGGCGCAGCACCCGGACCAGCAGGTCGCGGTTGGTGACCAGACCGTGGATCCGGGCCCGCTGCAACGCCCCGGCCAGCAACCGGGCGGCCTCGTCGCGGGTGCGGCCGTAGGAGATGACCTTGGCGAGCATGGGGTCGTAGTGCACGCCCACCACCGATCCGTCCACCACCCCGGAATCCAGCCGGACGCCGGGACGGGTGGGGAGATCGAATTCCGTGCGCACCGAGGGGATCTCGATCTGGTGCACGATGCCGCTCTGCGGCTGCCAATCCTGCGCGGGATCCTCGGCGTAGAGCCGGACCTCGATGGAATGACCGCGCATGGGTGGCGGTTCGGGGTCCAGTCGCGCGCCCTGCGCGATGTCGAGCTGGAGCGCGACGAGATCGAGACCGGTGGTGCATTCGGTGACCGGATGTTCCACCTGGAGCCGGGTGTTCATCTCCAGGAAGTAGAACTCGCCGGCCTCGTCGGCGAGGAACTCGACCGTTCCGGCTCCGGTGTAGCCGATGGCGGCGGCGGCCTGCCGGGCCGCGTCGAAGAGCCGGACCCGCATACCGTCCGCTGCCGGACCGGCGCCGTCGATCCGCTCCACCAGGGGTGAGGGTGCTTCCTCGACCACCTTCTGGTGGCGGCGCTGGATCGAGCATTCGCGTTCGCCGACCGCCCAGATGGTGCCGTGGGTATCGGCCAGCACCTGGACCTCGATATGGCGGCCGGTCTCCAGATAGCGTTCACAGAAGACGGTCGGATCACCGAAGGCCGATTCGGCTTCGCGCCGGGCCCCGGCGAGCTGCCCGGGGAGTTCGGCGAGGCTGCGCACCACGCGCATACCGCGGCCACCGCCGCCCGCGGAGGCCTTGATGAGCACCGGCAGTTGCGCTTCGGTGACTTCGTCCGGGTCGAGCTCGGCCAGCACCGGGACACCGGCGGCATCCATCATCTTCTTGGCCGCGACCTTCGACCCCATCTCCTCGATGGCGGTGGCTCCAGGGCCGATCCACACCAGTCCGGCGGCTTCCACGGCGCGCGCGAATTCCGCGTTCTCGGAGAGGAATCCGTAACCGGGATGGACGGCGTCGGCGCCCGCGGCCTGCGCCGCGGCGATGATCAGATCCGCCCGCAGATAGGTCTGCGCCGGGGTGTTGCCGGGTAGCCGGACGGCGGCGTCGGCTTCGGCCACATGGGGTGCCGCCGCGTCGGCGTCGGAGTACACCGCGACCGTGCCCAGGCCGGCCCGGCGGCAGGTCGCGAAGATCCGGCGGGCGATCTCCCCGCGATTGGCGACCAGGACACTGGTGATGAGCTGCGAATTCGTCACGTCCGGCCTCACATTCGGAAGACGCCGAAGGATTCGGCGCCCTGGACAGGGGCAGGGTGGATGGCCGACAGGGTCATACCGAGCACTGTGCGGGTATCGCGCGGGTCGATGACTCCGTCGTCGTAGAGCCGCCCGGACATGAACATGGCCAGCGATTCCGCCTCGATCTGGGCTTCCACCATGGCCCGCATTCCGGCGTCGGCTTCTTCGTCGAAGGCCTGTCCGCGGGCTTCGGCCGAGGCCCGGCCGACGATGGAGATCACGCCGGCCAGCTGCGCGCCGCCCATCACCGCGGATTTCGCGCTGGGCCAGGCGAAGACGAAGCGGGGGTCGTAGGCGCGGCCGCACATCCCGTAGTGACCGGCGCCGTAGGAGGCGCCCAGGAGTACAGAGATGTGCGGGACCGTGG
>JABFXT010000299.1 GCA_013361595.1 Nocardia sp.
GGTCTTGATCTGTCCGCTACCGACAGCGACGGCCAGATCGGCGATGGTGGTGTCCTCGGTTTCACCCGACCGGTGCGACATCATCGTCTTGTAGCCGTTGCGATGGGCCAGTTCGACCGCGTCCAGGGTCTCGGTGAGGGTGCCGATCTGGTTGACCTTCACCAGCAGCGCGTTGGCCGCGCCCTTGGCGATACCGTCCTCGAGGCGTTCGGGGTTGGTGACGAACAGGTCGTCGCCGACCAGCTGGACCTTGTCACCGATCTCGTCGGTCAGCGCGACCCAGCCGTCCCAGTCGTCCTCCGACAGCGGATCTTCGATGGACACCAGCGGGTAAGCGGCCCGCAGTTCGGTGTAGAACTTGGCCATCTCGGCGGCCGAACGGGCGGAACCCTCGAACTGATAGGCGCCGTCCTTGTAGAACTCGGTCGCCGCGACGTCCAGGGCGAGGGCCACATCCCGGCCCAGCTTCAGGCCGGTCTTGCCGATCGCGACGCTGATCAGGTCCAGTGCTTCCTTGGTCCCGGCGACATCGGGTGCGAACCCGCCCTCGTCACCCAGGCCGGTGGCCAAACCCTTCTCCTTCAGGACCGCCTTGAGCGCGTGGTAGACCTCCGTACCCCAGCGCAGCGATTCCTTGAAGGTCGGCGCGCCGATCGGCGCCACCATGAACTCCTGTACATCCACACCGGTATCGGCGTGCGCGCCGCCGTTGAGGATGTTCATCATCGGCACCGGGAGGACGTGGGCGTTGGGTCCGCCGAGGTAGCGGAACAGCTCCAGACCCGAGGACTCCGCGGCCGCGCGCGCCACCGCGAGGGATACCCCCAGCAGCGCGTTGGCGCCGAGTCGCGATTTGTCCGGCGTACCGTCCAGATCGAGCAGCGCCTGGTCGACAGTGCGCTGTTCCACCGCGTCCAGACCGATCACGGCGGGCGCGATCTCGTCGAGCACTCCCTCGACGGCTTTCTGCACACCCTTGCCGTTGTAGCGCTCTCCGCCGTCGCGGAGTTCCACGGCCTCGTGCTCGCCGGTGGACGCACCGGAGGGCACCGCGGCGCGGGTCAGGGTGCCGTCGTCGAGGGCGATCTCGACCTCGACGGTGGGGTTACCGCGCGAATCCAGGATCTCGCGAGCTCCGACCTGTTCGATGATGGCCACGAAAACAACACTCCTTCGGCTGCTGGCACGGTAGCTATCGGGGACGAGCCGTGCGGTTGCGAGCCTAATAGGCCCGGTTGCGGCCAGTCCATCCGCCGCCCCGCAGCGCGCACCGCGGTTCCGGCGCCACTTCAGACCCGGCGCCCGACGCTATAGGCCGCGGCACGGTCCCGGACGGCCTGCAGATAGCTCTCCGACCGGTTGTAGGTGAACAATGCCCTGCTCCATCCGTCGGCGGTACGTAGCGTCCCACCGCTCACGCACAGATACCGCGCCGCGGTGAGCGCCGCGTCGTCGATACTGTGCGGATCGGCGACCCCGTCGCCGTTCGCGTCGACCCCCCATTTACGCCAGGTCTCCGGTATGAACTGCATCGGGCCCACCGCCCGGTCGAAGACGCGGTCACCGTCGAGCCGGCCGTCGTCGGTATCTCTTATCTCCGCGACCCCTGGTGCCCCGTCCAGCGGAATTCCGATGATCGACGGTTCGACCTGCCCGTCGTCACGAACCCGCGCACCGCGGTGCCGGCCGTGGTCGCTTTCCACGCTCCCGATCCCCGCCAGGGTGGTCCAACCGATACCGCAGTCCGGCCGGGCCCGCTCCATCACCGCGGCCGCGTACCCGTACGCCTCCAACGCGGTCACCGGTATCTCCAGGGCTCCGGCATGCTCGGTGGCCCACGCGTTCAACTGAGCGGCGGTTCGCCCGGGAGCGTCGATTTCGACAGCCGGGACGGGTACGCCGGGCCCGGGTGGGATCCCTTCGGGTACAGGCACGAGATTCTCGCCACCCCCACACCCGGTGAGCAGTAACGCGACAATCGAAGCGGCCAGGAGACCGAACCTGCGGGGACGCACATCCTCCATCATCCAGACCGACAGGTCCACAACCCATCACAGGAACGCAGATCACAGTGACGGCATCTTCCCCGGGCCCTTCTTCGACCGGAGACGGCAGTGCCGAAGGCAGGCGCGCGGAATCTGCCGATTCGTCTCAGGCGAGATTCCGATGCGATACCGGTTTCTTCACACTGCGTTCCGGCGTCATTTTCCGGGTCTCTAGATATATCCGGACTCCCGGTCCGGGAATTTCATCGGAAGACCGCGACCCAATATTTACGAACGAACTCCCCGACCGGGAAGAAAAGAAAACGATTGTGCCTCGAGAACTGTTCTCGGGGCACAATCGTTGCTTCGCGCTGCACCGGACCGGTCGATCGAATCAGGCCCAGCGCGCCGCATTCTGCTTATCGGTGGTCGACATATCGATGGCACCGTCCTCGACGATCTTGGCGAGACGCTCCATGATGTCGAGCAGGCCGTTGTGGGCCTCGTCCCAGCGGCCCTGCTTGAGGCGGTATGCCTCCTGCGCACCGGATTCCCATTCCGCGGCCAGCGCGTTGACGTAGCCCTGGAGCTCGTCGTGGGTTTCCGTCAACCGGCCCTTCGACGAACGAAGGTCTCCGGTCATCGCCATCAGCTGGCCTTCGGAATACTTCATCTGCGACATAGAAATAACTCCTAGAACTCTCGTGAACCGGTGACGTTCAGATCTTCAGGCTGGAGCCGAGGTCGGCCGATGCGCCGAGCGAATGCAGACGATCCTGGTTGGCCTGCTCGGTAGCGGTGTACCCCTTGCCGTTTTCACGAATGAGGGTTCCGATTTCCGCCAGGACATCGTGCAGCTTGCGGGACTGCTGATCGTAGTCGTCCATGACCTTGCGGAAGGTTCCGGCGGCGGCACCCTCCCAGTTCCCCGCGGAACCGGCAACAATGTTGCGCACGTTGCCAAGTTCGGTCTGCAGCTGCGAATTCACGTTTTCGACGTGTTTGGCAGCTGTCTCCATTGCCGCTACGTCGGTAGTGACGTTGGGGTTCGCCACGGTATCTCCTTAATCGAGTTCGGATCCGGACCCCCTGCGTCCGCAAACGGTCCGAACTTGCCTTCATGATGATTGGACGCGATCCCCGCCCAATCGGTTCCATAAGATTTCGGGAAACGTCGCGACCGGCGTCATGGAGTGACATCCAGCGTGTTCGCGAGTTCTTCACAGATAGGTGTGATCGAGTCCTGCCCCCCTGTCCGATACTGGCACCCGATACTGATCTGGATGCTGTGCTCGACGATAACATGCCAGTCAACGGTCGATCCGTCCTCTGGATGCTCGGAATATGCCAGGCCGGGGCGGCCGGCGAAGACCACATCACGACGGATGGCGGAGACCGATCCGGCTGGGCGGCGGGCGATCTGAGCTTCCAGCGTCGCGGCGATCTGTTCGTGATCCACACCGGATGCCACCGGCTGCTGTGCCACCGTGATCCGGGCGCGCGGGCCGGTATCCGGGACCAGTTCGAGGCGCTGGTCCATCGCGGCGACCGGACCGGCGGGATGCCAGCCACCGGGCACCGTGAGGCGCAGGGCGCCGAAGACCACCGGGCCCGAACCGGACTCGACGGTCGGGGTCACGCGGACGGCCGGGCCGGAAGTGGTACTCGGAACGGCGGCCACGGCATCGGAGTCACCGCCCGATATCCGGGCGAGACCCACACCCGCCGCGACCACGACGGCCACCGCGAGCACGGCAACGACGCCCAGGTAGAGCGGAGTGCGGGAGCGCGGCGGCCGGGTGGCGGCCGCGCGTTCGCGAAGGGGTTGCAGCCATTCGGCCTCGGCGGCGGCCGGAGGCAGGGCGGTGCGATGGTCGTCCGGCTCGCTCGGGTGCACCCGCACCAGATCCGTACCCGCCACCACCAGAAGCTCGACCCCGCCGCAGCGGTCCGCGACCGTGGGGGCGATCCGTTCGAGAAAGCCGGAGTCGGTACGTCCCACCACGACAACAGAACTCACCCGGCAGCCGTGCAGCAGCCGTTCGAGGACGGCATCGAAACGCGCGACACCGTCCTCCTCAGCGGCGATCTCGGCCGCGGCCAGTACCGGCTCGTGTTCGCAGTATTCGAGCCGCGGACCGTGTTCGCCGGGGATCACAGTGGAGGCGGTGGTGGCCAGCGGCCCGAATTCCAGCACAACCGTTCGCGCGTCCCGGATCCGCTGTCCGGCGGCGACCGCCCGCACAGCGATCGTCTCCAACGTCACGTGACCGCTGAACCGGCGGGCCGCGGACTCCAGTACCGCCAGCCGATGCGGATCCCATTCGGTCGGATGGACCACGGTGAGCCGTTCACATGGTGCGGGTATCCGTAGCTGCGCCAGCGTGTGGCCGAAGACCGCGGTCAACGCCGCTTCGGGTGTCGGCATCCCCGGGTCGTAGGCGATGCGGTCGGCGGCGATCAGTTGTACCGGCGATACCGCGATCGACGGCGGCGCCATCGGTTCCCCGACCACCAGGGTGCGGCCGTCGCCACTGGGCACGATCGACGGTGTCAGGTCGGCATGGGTGTTCGCGCTCCACGCCCACAATCGGGTCTCGGTCAGCGCGATCTCGACGACCGGCATTATTGGGTCGGCATCCACGAGGTCTGGACGAGTTCGTTACCCGAACGGCCGACCAGCGTGCCGCGGCCCGGTGGCATGGCGCTGGGCCGGACATTGCCGAGCAGACCGCCCTCCTCGCGGCTGCCGCTCATGATCAGTCCCGGCGTGGCCAGGTCACGCAGCCGGGAGATCACCGGTTCGTACAGGGCGCGCCCCGCACCGCCGGACCGCCGCGAGATGATCAGGTGCAGGCCGATGTCCTTGGCGTGGGCCAGATAGTCGAGGATCTGCGCCAACGGGTTACCACCGGATCCGCTGGACACCAGGTCGTAGTCGTCGACGATCACGAAGAGATCCGGGCCCGACCACCAGGAGCGGTCGCGCAGTTCCTGCGGTGTGACGTTCGGGCCGGGCATCCGGGTACGCAGCAGTGCCGCGAGATCACGCATATTCGTGGTCAGGCCCTCGGCACCGGTCGCGTAGGCGGCCAGGCGGTCCTGGTCGAAGTATCCGAGCATGGTGCGCCGGAAGTCGACCAGGATGAGCGCCGCGGAGTCCCGCGCATTGGATTCGACGATGCCGCTGACGATATTGCGCAGCAGGGTGGATTTACCGCATTCGGTATCACCGAAGATCAGGAAGTGCGGGTTGTCGTCGAAGTTGAGGAACACCGGCGACAGCTCGGATTCGTTGATACCGATCGGAATCGCGACATTACGCCGATCGGCCGGCCCCTGCCAGGGACCGATCGCGCGGACGAACTGTTCGCGGTCGAGTTGTTCGGGCAGCATGCGGACCTGCGGAGCGGGGCGGCCCGGGGTGGCCTGCTGGAGTCGCGCGACGGCGTCGGCGACGCCACGGCTGATGTCCTCGGGATCGGAGGATCCGTCCACCCGCGGCAGCGCGGTGAGCATATGCAGGCTCTCCGGGGTCATACCGCGGCCCGGGCGGCCCTGGGGGACCAGGGCCGCGACCTTACGGCCGAACTCGGAATCGGCGGGATCACCGAGGCGCAGTTCGAGGCGCGTGCCGATCTGGTCCTTGAGTTGCGGCCGGGCTTCCATCCACCGCGACAGGGCGATCACGACGTGCACGCCGTAGGACAGACCCTGTACCGCGAGGTTCATGATGGCCTGTTCCAGCGGTTCGAAATCCTGGCGGATCGAACCGAATCCGTCGATCACCAGGAATACATCACCGAAGGGGTCCTCGTGGGCGCCGGTGGCGGCCTGGCTCCCGGCCGGATCACCGGCACGCAGCCGCCGGAACTCCGACATCGACTCGATACCGAGCTGACGGAAACGCAGTTCCCGAGTACGCACGATGGTGGTCATCTCTGCGACGGTGCGCCGCACCTGGTCGTGATCCAACCGGCCGGCCACCGAACCGACGTGCGGCAACCCTTGGAGGCTCGCGAGGGTGCCGCCGCCGAAGTCCAGGCAGTAGAACTGCACCTGCTCGGCGGTGTGGGTCAGCGACATCGCCATGATCAGCGTGCGCAGCATGGTCGATTTACCCGACTGTGGTCCCCCGACCACCGCCACATTGCCGCGGGCGCCGGACAGATCGACGACGAGCGGGTCACGCCGCTGGTCGTAGGGCCGGTCGACGAGACCGATCGGGGCGCGCAGACCGGCCTGCGCGTTGTACTCGCCGGTGAGGATCGAACGGGGTACCAGCTCGTCCAGGGGAGGCGCGGAATCCAGTGGCGGCAGCCAGATCTCGTGCGCGGGCCGGCCGTGGCCGCGGATCCGGGCCACCAGCATGCCGATATTGGAGAGCTGTTCGCCGTCGACGACCAGCGGCTCCGGATCATCGAGGGGTTCGGGAGCGAGCGGAACCCGGTCCACCGCCCTGAATTCGACGTGTTTGGCGAGGAAGGGACGTGCGGTGATATCGATTTCACCGGCCCGGGTGGCGACCGCGATATCGCGCTGCGGTCCACCACCCACATAGGTACCCGACACATAGGATGCCTGGAACCGCTGGATCTCGCCCGAATCCGATTTCAGATACCCGCCACCGGGGTTGTTGGGCAGGTTATAGGCATCCGGTACGCCGAGTACCTGCCGGGATTCGTTGGCGGAGAACGTTTTCAGGCCGATCCGGTAGGACAGATGCGATTCCAGGCCCTTGAGTTTGCCCTCCTCCAGACGCTGCGAGGCGAGCAGCAGATGGACGTGCAACGATCGGCCCAGCCGGCCGATCATCACGAACAGTTCCGCGAAATCGGGGTGCTGGGTGAGGAGTTCGGAGAATTCGTCGAGTACCACGAACAGGGCGGGCAGCGGATCGAGGTCGGCACCGGCGGCCCGCGCCTTCTCGTATTCGGAGACGTTCGCGAAGTTACCGGCCTGGCGCAGGACTTCCTGACGGCGGTTCATCTCACCCGCCAGCGCGTCCCGCATACGGTCGACCAGATCGGCTTCCTCTTCGAGGTTGGTGATGACGGCCGCGACATGCGGTACGCCGTCGAGACCGAGGAAGGTGGCACCACCCTTGAAGTCCACCAGGACCAGGTTCAGCTGATCCGGTGAATGCGTCGCGAGCAGACTCAGTACCAGCGTGCGCAGGAATTCGGATTTACCGGATCCGGTGGCACCGATACACAGACCGTGCGGGCCCATTCCGGATTCGGCGGCCTCTTTGATATCGAGAACCACGGGCAGGCCGTCGGCCCCGACGCCGAAGGGCACCCGCAGCCGTTCCCGGCCGTAGCGGGGCCGCCACGCGCTCTCCGGATTGAAGGAGCCGATATCGCCCAGGCCCATCAGCTGGGCCCAGGTGTTGATGGTCTCCCCCTCGGTGACCTCGACATCGCTGCTGCGCTGCGTCGCCGCGCGGTACGGTGCCAGCCGGCGGGCCACCTGCTGTGCCTGTTCCCGGCTGATCCGGTCGATGACCGCGAAACGCTCCTGATTTCCGGTGGCACCGCGGCCCAGGCATTCACCGTTGCGGATGGTGAGGCCGATACCGCGCGATACCGCCAGCCGCGGTGCGTATCCGCAGAGGTCGATCACGGTGACACCCTCGTATCCGGACTCGCGCAGCTGATCGTCCTCGGCCTCCAGCAGGCCGCCGTCCACCACGATCACCACATGCACCATCGCGGAATTGGTGGGCTGGTTGCGGGAGTAGCGGACCCGGTTCCCGAGAATCGGGGCGAGGCCGGCCATCGCCTCGCGGATCGAGCCGAAGAACATACGCTGGGTGCCGACACCGTCCTGGGAGTCGGGGTGCTGGGTATGCGGCAGCCATTTGGTCCATTCCCATTCCGCGCTGGTGTCGGGACCACATACGATCGCGGTGAGCACTTGGTCCGGACCGTGGAACATGGCCAGCTGGACGAGCATCGCGCGCACCATGTCCCGCGCCTGGGCCCGGTCGCCGTCGAGGGCGATGGTGGCGAACCCCTTCACGGCGATGGCGGTGGGCAGATCCGGGACGGTCGAATGCGCGCGGACGAAGCGACGCAGGGATACCGCGGCGATCGGTTCGAGTTCCTCCACCGGACCGGTTTCCGGCGCGACCAGGCGGGTCGCCAGGCGCTGGCCGCCGATCCCGATCCGGACATGGCAGAAGTCCTTGTCGCTGGGCCGGCGCTCCCACATCCGGGAGGTGCCGGCGAGCATCCAGACCAGTCCGGGTTCCGGATGACTCCATTCGACCGCGGCCCGCTGCTCGGCCGCCGTAACGCCGACATCCTTGCGAACCTGATCGAGATAGCGCAGATAGTCTTTGCGGTCCTCGTTGGCCTCGGCGGCCTTGGCACCCTTACCGTTGCCCTGACCGGCGAACATGCCGACCATCGAGACCATCATCATCATCGGGAACATCAGCGACATCGGGTTCGACGCGATACCGCTGCCCTGGGTGAACATCAGCGCCATCATCCCGACCATGCCGAGGATCATCACGACCGGCATGAGCTTGCCCAGCAGATTTCCCGGGGTCACCCGGGGGATCTCGGGCGGTGGTTGCAGGGTGACCTCGCCGCCGGGGGTTCGCGGGACCTCCCGGCGCGCACGCCGCTGAAAACGGACAGTCGTCATCGAACGAGATCCCCCTTGTGGCCATGCGATGTTCGGGCTCAGTGTAGAGGCAAGCCTGAACATGTCGTACAGTTCGACCTGCATTCTGCTGGCCGGGACGAGGGCACGCAACCCGCGATCTCCTGGGAGAATGCGGAAAAAGAGCAGGGTAGCGAATCAACTTGGGGGAAGCGTGACACATGCGCGACTGGACCATATGGAGGAAGATTCCTCGCGGGGTGTAGTCCGCGCACCGGATCTCACCAGGGTCACCATTCTGGCCAAACACACTCAGGTCGATATGGCCATTCCGGTCGATGTCCCGGTCGCGCTGGTCATCCCGAGTGTCGTCGATATGATCGCCGCGCACAGCAGAACCAACGACTTCGACAACCAGGGCGAACGGTACGAACCCGCGGACTGGGTCCTGGCCCGTATCGGCCAGCCGCCGCTGTCCAATTCACTCAGTCTGGGTGAGCAGGGCATCCGCGACGGCGAACTGCTGATGCTGGAGAACTCGGCGCATACCGCGCCGACTCCGCTCTTCGACGACATCATGTACAACGTCGCCGTCGCCGACTCCGAGCATTTCCGCGGCTGGAACCCCGATACCGCGCGGATCACCGGCTCGGTGCTCGCGGTACTCACCATGCTGGCCGGCTGCACCGCGCTGCTGGCGTCCCCGGATGCCCTGCCCGGATGGATCACCGGCACGATCGCACTCGTTGTCACGGTGCTGCTCGTGGTCGCGGCGATGGTCTTCAGCCGGGTGTACGGGGATCCGAAGACCTCGCTGGTACTCGGCGGCTGCGCGCTGCCACCGGCTTTCGCCGGCGGCATGCTCATCGTGCCGGACCATTTCGACTGGGCCCATATGCTGCTCGGTTCCACCCTGCTCGGAGCCACGGCGATTCTGGCCTGGCGGGTCACCGGGGTGGGGCTGGGACTGTTCATCGGCGCCGGGACGGTCGCCCTGTTCGCGGTCCCGTCGGCACTGGTCGGGCTGCTCACCGCGCAACCGATGAAGGCGGTCGGCGCGGTGGTGGCGGCGGTGGGGCTCGGCGCCCTGTCGCTGGCCCCGCGGATCTCCATGACCCTGGCGAAACTGCCGCTGCCGCCGGTCCCCTCACCCGGAACACCGATCGACCCGACCGAGGACGATCCCGACGATCACCGCGCCTTGCCGACTCTGGACGCGTTGCACGCGAAATCGGCTCGGGCGCGAACCTATCTGAGCGGCCTGGTCTCGGCGACCACGCTGGTCACCGCGGTCGGCGCACTCGTCGCGACCGATCCGGCCGGGGGCGGGTTCTTCTGGCCGGGTATCGCGCTCGCACTGGTGTGCGCCGCGGCCCTGATGTTCCGCAGCCGTACCTACGCCGGAGCCGAACAGGCGGTGATCCTCATCGCGGGCGGTGCGGCGATCCTGCTGGCGATGCTGGTGGGAACGGCGTTCGTCACCGATCTCCCGCTGGCCGCCTTCGGTGCCGCGCTGGTCATGCTGGTCGCGGCACTGATTCTCGGCATCATCGTCCCCAACCAGACCGCGACCCCGCCGATGCGGCGGGCCGCCGAATTGATCGAATACGGTTTCGTGGCCGCCGTGCTGCCGCTCGTGTTCTGGGTGGCCGACCTCTACTCCCTCGTCCGCGGGCTGTGAACCGGGGGGTCCGCGCCGCGGCGGTGGCCGCGGTGCTCGGTATGAGCGCATCACTGGGGCTCGGGAATCCGGTGGCCTACGCCGACCGGCCCGCACCGGTGGACCCCGGTCAGCTCCCGGCCGGTGACCCGGCGAAACCCGCCCAGGCGACCGAACGCAAGGCGAACGCACCCTGTAACAGCACGGTCGCCGGTGGGGACGGCCCGACCGTGCCACCCGCGCAGGCCGCGCTGGACCTGCCACGGGCATGGCAGTTCTCCGAGGGTGCCGGCCAGGTGGTCGCGGTGATCGATACCGGGGTCGCCCGCCACCCACGGCTGACCGGCCTGCGGGCCGGGGGCGATTTCGTGGCCAACAGCGGTGACGGCACCGAGGACTGCGATGCGCACGGCACCATCGTGGCCGGCATCATCGGCGCGAGCCGGCTGCCGAACGAGGGGTTCTCCGGTGTCGCGCCCGCGGCGACGATCCTGTCGATCCGCCAGACCAGCGACAAGTATGTGAAGGCGGGCAGCAACAGCACCAAATCCCCGGAGGACCTCTCCAGGGAGGGGTACGGCAATGTCGCCACCATGGCGCAGGCCATCCGGCGCGCCGCCGATATGGGTGCGACCGTCATCAATATCTCCGAGGTGGCCTGCAGTTCCAGTCCGATCTCCGACGGATCGCTGGGCGCCGCGCTCGACTACGCGGTGCACCAGAAGAACGCCGTGGTGGTCACCTCGGCGGGCAACACCGACAACGACAGTTGTAAAGGAAACACCGGAATCCAGGATCCGTTGCACCCCGCGGCGGACCCCTGGAGCAATACGACCGTCAATGTCACTCCCGCCCGATACGACGACCTCGTTCTGTCGGTGGGCTCCATCGACGCCAACGGCGCGCCCTCGGCGTTCACGGTGCCCGGCCCCTGGCTGAGTGTCGCCGCGCCCGGGGAGAACATCGTGTCGCTGGATGTACACAGCGGCGGTGTGAT
This sequence comes from Nocardia sp., assembly GCA_013361595.1. Classification (GTDB taxonomy): domain Bacteria; phylum Actinomycetota; class Actinomycetes; order Mycobacteriales; family Mycobacteriaceae; genus Nocardia. The sequence continues at coordinate 11,258 of JABFXT010000299.1, forward strand.
CAACGGGACCGTCAATGCCCAGAACGCCCAGCAGACCATCAACGGCACCAGTTTCGCGGCACCGTATGTGTCCGGCCTGGTCGCCCTGGTCCGGTCCCGCTTCCCCGAACTCTCCGCGGTCGAGGTCATGAAGCGGATCCAGGCGACCGCGCACGCACCGGCCGAGGGCTGGAATCCGTATGTGGGGTACGGCGCGATCGATCCCATCGCGGCATTGACCGACGAGGTGCCCGACGAACTGCGGCCCAAACAGCCGAATCCGGCGGTGAACAGGCAACTCGCGGTCCCACCGCCACCCACGCCGCCAGACCATACCGCCCGCAACGTCGCCCTCATCGGCAGCGGAATCATCGGTGGCAGCCTGGTTCTCGGCTATCTCGCCTCGTTCCCGGCCCGGCGCCGGTTCGGCGTCAGCGAGGACGAGGCCTGATCGGTCGGCCCGCCCACTGGTGGTGAGTCTCGATACAGGAAGACCCGTCGACTGTGCCAGGATCGCATCAGCAGCGATGCCCACGGCGTGATCGACTTCGACGGGGAACACCGGAGCTTCCGCGGATCTCTGGACGGCGGCACTCCCGGGCGCTACATCGAGGTACAGGTCTGGAGCCGTGACCAGCCGGTCCTCGACGAAGCGCGTCGGCGTTTCGAATCAGAACTGCCCGAAAACCGCACCCTCGTAGTGGAATACGAGTCGCCGGACCGGGCGGACGGGCCCCCGGCGCCCGGCGATCGACCCGAATGAGCGCACCGGAGCCGGAAGCCGGGCCGAGTTCGGTGTGCCCGGCTACTTCGACGTGACCGGTTGCGCGGCCGGAGACGGATCCGGTGCCACCCCGTCATGCGCGACCAGAGCTTCTTCGCGGCCCAGGCTCGGGCCGGACGCCAGCAGGCCGATGATCGGCCAGGGTGCGGGTTCGGCTTTCTCCGGCATACCCAGCGCCTTTGCGGCATCGGCGTTCTTGATCCCGAAGCGCACACCGGTATCGGCTATGTAGAAGATGCTGTCTTTACGGCGGCTGTCCGGTTCGATGCCGGTGCTCTGCACATAGGCTCCGGTACCGGGCGTCAGATAGGCGGAATCGACGTTCTGCCCGGAACCGTCCGCCTGCGCGAGCGGTACCAGTTTCGCCTTGTCGGGCAACGGCAGGCTCACGCCGGTGACGATCGCGAGTTCGGCACGGGTACCGGTGTTCTCGCCCGCCTCCGGAATCGGTTTCCACGACAGGCAGCTGACCGGATGGTCCTTGGCTTCCAGAACAGTCGGAGCGGTCTGCGGGTAGTCACCGACCCGCAGCGCCGCGGAAACCGGAGCGTCGGTGCGTTCACGCTGGTCGATGCTGTCGTCGCCGGCGGTCTGCGGGTTGGAGTTACGGATGATCTCCCCGGTCAGCGCCGAGATGGGTTGCAGACCGTCGGCGAGCACGACGTGGTACTCGGTACCGGAGGTGCCGACCTGGACGACATCGCCGATGCGGTGACCACCGACCTGGTAGCCGGCCGGCGGGCTACCGGCGTCGGTGATCGCGGGCCGGACGATGGGCTGAACTTCGGGAATCGCGTTGATGAGCCCTTCACTCACGGGCCGCGGGATGGCGCCCGTGATGTTCAGCGCGTCGGTGACGGCGCGGTCGGTCAGATCGACGCGCGCGCGTGTCCGGTCGTAGATCAGATAGGTATGGTTTTCGCCCTGTACCAGCAGTGCTTTGCCCGGATCCAGGATCGAGGCCTTCGCGCCGAGTTCGAGCCCGCCCGCGAGTACCGAGGTGGTGCGGTCGCCGCTGCCGTCGGTTTTCAGCTCGTCACAGACGGTCCACTGCCGGCCGTTGCCCGCCGCGTCGTAGTGGATGGCACCGGGGGCACCCGGGATACCGATCAGCGGGCCGCGTGCCTTCTTTCCGACTTCGGCTTCCTTCACGATCGCCGCGTCCGGTGCCTCGCCGGCGGCCAGCCGGGCCGATGCCAGATTCAGTGCCGGATGCACCACATCGTTGAGTACCACATAGACCGCGCCGGATTCCTTGCCGATGAGGATCGTGTTCTGCCCGATCTTGTCCTGCGGCCGGAGCAGAGCCAGCACTCCGCAACCGGCCAGCACCAGGACGGCCAGGACCAGACCCACCACGTAGGAGCGCAGCTGAGAACGCATGGGATCGTGGAGCATCCGCACATCCCGCCGCACCAGCGCATGCTCCATGCGGCGGACCAGAAAGTTGTAACCGCTGATCTGCCACCTGGTAGTGGGCTTTGAAGGCATCGTCTCCCCCGAACTGTGCTCGTGCTCGCCGAACACAGTACAGTTCCCGGGGACGTAGTTCAGCTCGGCCGCCGGATAATCGGCCGACACCGGGTACCTGGGGGGACTCATGGCCGTTCCAGCCGCAGTGGGGCGCAGGCGCAGTCTGGCTTTCGGGCGTATCTCCATGCGCAACCTGCTCATCGCGCAGGTATTCGCACTCGTCGCGGGGACGGTCGCGCTCTTCGCCACCGCGAACGTGTGGATCGCGCTGGGGGTCGCTGTCGTGGTCGGCTGTGTCCCGCTCGTGCCGGTCGGCCGACGCGTCCTGCTGGATTGGGCCGGGACCTGGTGGGATTACCGGTCGCACCGCGAGTACCGGATCGGGGACAGCAACGATTTCCGCGGCCCCGACGATCGGTCCATCGGCCTCTACTGGGACGAGAGCCGAGTGGTCGCGGTGGTCGAGGTGCTGCCACCGCGCGGCGGGCTCACCCGGATCGACCGCAGTGCGGTGCACGCTTCCCATCTGCTGCCGATGGCGGAACTCGCGACCTGCCTCGCGCAGCACGACATCCTGCTCAGCGGTATCGATATCATCAGCCACGGCCATCGCAGCCGATCCGGGACACCGGCCGGAGCCATCTACGAAACCCTGCTGGGGCCGCTGCCGGCCACCGCGTATCGCACGGTCTGGCTGGCGATCGGATTCGATATGGTCGACTGCCCCGGTGCCGCGAAACGGCGCGGCGGTGGCGACGAGGGGGCCGCGCGTTCGGTGACCATCGCGACCCAGCGGATAGTACGGACGCTGGAGGACGCGGGCTGCGGATCACGTGTCCTGACCGCTTCGGAGATCCGGGCGGCGGTCCGGCAGGTCCTGCACGGCGCCGACGCGCGCGAGCTGACCCATCACTGGCGGTACGCCGAACTCGGCAACAGCGTCAACATCGGATCCGCGATCGACCCGAAACAGCTCGGTTCGGAGATCCTTTCGCAGGTGTGGGTGGCCGAATCCCGCGGTACCACGGTCACGGTGCGGCTGCGCCCGGGTAGCACCGCCGACACCGTGCACATCGGCGCGGCGTGGCGCTCGACCCTGCGAGAGATGCCGGAGAAGACCGCGTCCAAGGGCATGGTGTCGATGAACGGCCGGCACCGCCGCGCCCTGCTCGCACATCTGCCGATCGGTATTCCCGATGTCGAGGATGTCGTACCCACTGTCGAGTATCCGATCGAGGTGCTCGACGCGCTCGCGCTGCCGTCGTCGGGATGCGGCCAGTTGATCGGCTCGGACGACGAGGGCAACGGTGTCGCACTGCGACTCGTGGGCGCCGGTATCTCGTCGGTGTATGTGGCCGGCGAACTGTATCTCGCCCAGCAGCTGGTGTTCCGGGCGCTGGCCGTGGGCGAGCGGATCCTCGTCCGCACCGACCGTCCGCAGGCCTGGTACCAGCTGATCGAGACGATCGGAAATCCGGAACGGCTGATGCTGGCCGTGGAAATGCACCAGTCGGACGCCATGTTCACCGCCACCGTGGTCGACGGTGTGCTCGCACCGGCACCGCACGCCGGTATCACCACCATCTACGTCACCGGTGACCCCATGGGCTGGCCGGCCACCAAACCGGACCTGTCGATACAGCAGCCCGGGGCGATCGGGAACCGGGTGATCGTACGCACCGCGACCACCCAGATCCCCCTCAACCTGGTCTCGATCCCCCGGGAACACACCTACATCGGCGAACCCCGCACCCGCCGTCCCGCACCCCAGAGCCGCCCGGCCCCGCCCCGCCAACCCCAGACCCACTGACCAGGTTCCGGCACCGGCCCGCCGAGTTCGAAATACGCCAGGTGGACACGGCCTCTGTCCCCGACCTCACCCCGGGCCGACGCCGACGCGGTAGTCCCCGGCCCCGCCGACCGCATCTTGTCGCCGTCCCCTTCATGAACCCGTCACACCCCTCGGTGCCGAGTCTTACGAGGCCCACGAAGGTCGAGGCCCGTCCCGTCGTTCAGCCCTCGAAAGCGCAT
>JABFXT010000506.1 GCA_013361595.1 Nocardia sp.
GTGGACCTGGTATTCGGCCGCCAGGCGGTGGGCGACATCGCGCCAGACACCTTCGGCGGTATCGAGCATGCCGCCGTGCAGCAGCAGCACAGGTGGGCCGTGGTCGCCGGAGCGGAAGTGGCGGACCGGGCCGCCGTGGACGATGAGGTCGGAATGGGCGGTGAAAACGGCGGTCACAGGGGTCTCCGGGGCGGCTGAGCTGATCGGACAGTCGGTTGAGCAAGGTGGGCTGGGTACGGCGGGCGCCCGCAGCGTCGAGCGCCCGCCCTGTCGTTGTACACGTCGGGATGGATCGACCCGCCGTCGACGCCGCCTTTGCCGATACCGGCACGTCCGGCTATATCCCCGGTCGTGGTGCCGGCTGCAACGGGGGATAGTCGGTGTAGCCCGCGGCGCCACCGCCGTAGACGAGATCGCGGACGTGCTCGTTGGTCGGGGCCGCGGAGGCGAACCGTGCGGGCAGGTCGGGGTTGGCGATGAAGAGCCGGCCGAACGAGAAGAGGTCGGCGAGGCCGGCGGCCAGCACTGCCTCGCCCGCGTCGCGGGTGGTGGGGGTGGGCCCGTTGAAGTTCGCGATGAGTGTGCCCGACCAGCGTGGGCGCAGGTCGGCGAGGGCGGGGTATTCGCCGCGCTCGACGATGTGGAGGTAGGCCAGATCGAGCGGGTCCAGGGTGTCCACGAGCTCCCGATAGGTTCCTTGCGGATCGCGCTCCGCGATCTCGTTCTCCGGATTGTCCGGTGATATACGCAGGCCGACTCGGCCGGCGCCGACCTCGGCCGCGACTGCTGTGACGATATCGACGACGAGGCGCAGGCGGCCGGTGCGGGAGCCGCCGTATCGGTCGGTGCGCTGGTTGGTGTTCTCCGCCAGGAACTGCTGGAGTAGATAGCCGTTCGCGCCATGGATTTCGACGCCGTCGAATCCGGCGGCGATGGCGTTGCGGGCCGCGGCGGCGAAATCCTCGATCGTGGCGTCGGCCTCGGCGGTTGTCATCGCGCGTGGTGTGACATGGTCGACCATGCCCTGGGCGGTGAAGATCTGGGCGCCGGTGATCCGTTCGGGCGAGGGTGCCAGCGGAGTGGCGCCGCTCGGCAGGATCAGCGGGTGTGTCATTCGTCCGACGTGCCACAACTGGGCGAAGATCCGCCCGCCCACGGCATGGACCGCGTCGGTCACCTCCCGCCAGCCCGCTACCTGTGCATGGTCGACGAGGCCGGGTATTCCGGGGCCGCCCTTGCCGAGGAGGTCGGGATAGATGCCTTCGGTGACGATCAGGCCGGCACTTGCACGCTGCGCGTAGTACTCCTTGGTCAGCGGGTTCACGACGCCCGTGGAATCGTCGGCGCGTCCCCGGGTCATGGGAGCCATCGTGATTCGGTTGCGCAGGTCGAGTGCGCTGGACCGGTAGGGGCGAAGTAGCAGACTGTCGGACATGATTTTTCCTTCTGCGGGGGCGGTCGAGTTCGGGTGCCGATGGGGAATCAGGGGGCGAGCGCTGTGACTTCTACTTCGATCCGCCAATCGGGCTGGGCGAGAGAGGAGACTTCGAGCAGGGTGTCGGCGGGGAAGGGCTCGCGGAGGAACTCCGCGCGTAGCGCGATGACTTTGTCGAGATCGGCAGCCATATCGGTGACGAAGATGCCGACCTTCACCACATCGCTCAGGTCGGCGCCGGCCTGAGCCAGCACTCGTTCGATGTTGGCGAATGCCTGACGCCCCTGGGTCAGGAAATCGTCGGAAACGGTACGGCCCCGCTCGTCGATGCCCGCCTGTCCGGATACGTGGATGAGGCCGTTGGCCTTGATGGCCTGCGAGATCTTGTACGGGGCGTACCAGTCGGGGGTTGTGGCGATCTTCTCGGCGCGCTGCGTGGTCATAACCGGCTCTCTTTCTCGGATGCGTGTACATGCAAATAATGCATGCACATGCAGATATTGGCACTGCATGTATTCTGTTGTCAACTCGGGAAGGCGGAGATCATGGACGCGACGGTCTGGGACCAGGTCACGGCACTTCACGGCAAGGTGACCCACCACCTGTCGAAGCAGATGCAGCGGCAGCACGGTATCGGACTGTCGGAGTATCAAGCTCTGTGCCGGCTCTCCCGCGCTGACGACGGTGAGCTGCGGATGCAGGAGCTGGCCGAGCTCATCGGCCTCAATCAGAGCTCGGTGAGCCGGTTGGTCGCCCGCCTGGAATCGGCCGGACTCACCCATCGTGACCTGTGTCCGAAGGATCGGCGTGGTGTGTACACGGTGATAACCGAACAGGGCCGCGCAGTGCAGGCGAAGGCCGAACCGACATACCTGGAAGCCTTGACCCGAGCCCTCGACGAGGCGGCGACAGACGCCCGGATGGGCGAACTCGTCGCCTGCCTCCGCGGGTGATCGGCGGCCGGACCCATCGCGATCACCGCCGGGTTGTGCGGGCTGCGCCATGGTGGGCGGCAGCCCCTGCTGTGTCCGGCACCGCGACGATCTCCTGCGGGCACCGCCCGAATACCCGGGGAGCCGCGCGATCGTTCAGTACCGTGCGCAGGGACTTCGATGGTTCAACAGTCCCCGGACCAGCGTTGCCGGGCACGCCGTAACGCCCTGGTATCCGCGTAGCCCACCTGTCGCGCGGTGTCGAACCCGGCCGGCGAATGCGACCGCTGGACGCGCTCCCACCGAGCACGGCGCGCGCGATCGAGTTCCGCGCTCCAGGTCGTGCCTTCCTCGGTGAGTCGGCGTTGCAGGCTGCGCTTGCTCGTCGCCAATCGTCGGGCGACAGCCTCGACCGTGACGTGTTCCTCGCCGAGCATGCTGCGCAGCACATCGTGCAGACGGGCCGACCAAGTGGTGACGACCGGTCTCGAGAGGGGAACCGTCTCGGCATACCGGCCCAGGATCGCGGCCAGAATCGGATCCGCGGTTTTCAGCCGGCTGCTCAGGTCGGCGACGCGAAATGTCACACGGTCGGTCGGCATATCGAAGTCGACCCGGGTGGTGCCCAGTAGTTCGACCAGTCGGTCGTGCCGGCGTGGTGCGCGCTGCCGGAAGCCGACTCGCACCGGGGTGACCTGACGGGTGGTCAGCCGGCGAGCGCGCACAACGTTGGTCACCACCGCGAATTGCATGGCCAGCTCCCGCGCTCGGCCCACGCCGTCGTGCAGCCGGATATCGAGACTCATCTCAGCTTCCTTCGCCGCCGCGACCTCGAAATCGAAGTTCGTGGTGATCGTGTCCATGAACGGCTTACACGCCGCCAAACCCTCCCGCAGCGTCGGCGCGGTCGCCAGCAGATAGTCGTGCAAGCCGAACTTGCCCGGGGTGTAGAAAGCCGCCGCACGCAGCGCCACACAGGGGTCCTCCAGTGCGTGTTCGGCGAGCTCCCACAAACGCAACTGGCTGTCACTGGAGACCATCGCATCGCTGCTCGACAGCATCCAGTCCTCCAGACCCGACTCACGTGCCAGCCGCCACCGCTGTGCGGGTGCCAATCCGACACTGTCGAGTACATACTTCGGCAAGAGAATATGGTCCACGGCTTCCTCTACACCATTCGATATCGAACCGGGAGTCGCCGGTGTGCTCCGCACCGGGACTCCGGGCAGCCGGGGGTTCCGTTCGAGGTCATCGGTGTCGCTCCTGTGCGACCATCACCAGATTCCGCGGAGTGTAGGTACTGGCGGCGATCTTCTGCATCCGGCTGCCCGGGTCCGGACGCAGGCGCCATCGGCCGGCGATGATCGCCAGCGCAAGAGTCCCCTCGACCACCGCGAAATCCTCGCCGATACATTTGCGTACTCCCGAACCGAACTGCAGCATCGCGCGCCGGGGAACGGCGGCGATACGGTCCCGCGACCACCGATCGGGATCGAAGGTCGTCGCGTTCGTGAAGAAGCGCGGATCGCGTTGCACGGCATAGGGGCTCATCAGTACATCCGCCCCCGCCGGAATGCGGTACCGGCCGAGTTCGACCTCCGCACGGGACCGGCGGGTCACGATCCACGCCGGCGGATACAGACGCAGGGTCTCGCTGACGACGTTGGCGGTGTAGGTGAGCCTCGGGAGATCGGTGTACTCCGCGGGACGGCCGTCGAGCACATCGTCCAGTTCCGTATGCACGCGTGCCTCGATCTCGGGATACTCGCCGAAAACGTGGAACACCCACGAGAGCAGCGCCGCTGTGGTTTCCGATCCGGCCACGATGATCGCGATCAGCTGATCATGAATCGCTCGATCGGACAGCGGCTCTCCGTCCTCCCCGCGCTCCGCCAGGAGCATGCTCAACAAGTCGTTGCGGGGTGTGCTGTCGCGCTTGTTGTCGGCGATCACTCCGTCCACGAGCCCATGGAAGCGCTTCAAGATGGCGTCGTACTCCCGGTTGCCGGGCAGTGGCAGCCGTTTCAGTGCCGGCACCGGGCTGGTCATCCGCCGGAAGAACAGCTCCAGCAACCGGGGCATACCGTATTTCACCTCGGTGGCGAGTTTCTCGCCGACCTCGGAAGCGATCAGTGTCTTCGCCGCCACCGCGAGCGCCAGCGAGGTCATCTCGACCCGCACGTCGAAAGTCCTGCCGTCGTACCAGTAATCCACGTGTGACGCGACCTCCTCGCGCATGACGCCGGCGTAGTTCGCGATCCGGTCGCGCCGGAAGGCGGGTTGCATCATCAGGCGCTGGCGCCGGTGTTCCGCACCTTCCGAAGCCACCAGGCCGTTACCGAACAGGTCCCGCGCCCCCTGGATCTGGGCTCCTTTGTCGAACAACCGCGCCTGGGCGACCAGGACCTCATGGATCAGGTCGGGCGAACTCAGCACATATGCGCGCTGCGGTCCCAACTCGATCGAGACGATATCGCCCTCGTCGCGGAGGAATTCGAAGAACGCCAACGGGTCTCGGCGAAATTGCAGGGCATGCCCGAGCAACGGCAGCCCGCCGGGCGCGGTGATGATCGCTGAGGTCGACACACGGAGCTCCATGATC
>JABFXT010000644.1 GCA_013361595.1 Nocardia sp.
CCATGGCCGGGATTCTGACAAAGAATCCCGGCCATATGGGGTGCTACGTTTCGCGGTCCGCACTCCCCGGCCGGGGTGGGCCGGGCTCGGGTCCGGATCCGCCGGTCGGTCAGGCCGGGGCGGGCGCCTGGGCGGGAGCGGGCGCCGGATTCGGCGCAGGAGCAGGTGCGGGGGCCGGAACGCCGGGTTCCGCGGGCGGCGCGGCGGGCGCGGACTGCGGGGCCGGGGCGGGAGCCGGAGCAGCTTCCTCGGGCACCGGGAACATGCCGACCGTGGGGGTCATCACACACAGCGCGCCCGGGTAGTCGATCGTGCCCCACATGGATGCCAGTACGGTCCCCGGACCGCTGTCCACGGTCCGGGAGAGCGACGGCGTGCCGAATTCGGTCCGATCGTCGAGCATATCGAGACCGCTGCGGCCGTTGTTGATATTGATCCACGCGACCACCAGACCGGAGGCCTGGGGAATGCCGGGGTGCCCGGGCGTCGCGTGGAAGGTGAGGGTGCCGGGCCTGCCGCTGATGTTGGCGCTGGGGCCGTTGGCGGTACCGGCCGCGACGATGGTGGTGATCGGGCCGTTGCTACCGCAGCCGAAGGTGGGCGCCGCATAGACGAAGGGGGTGTAGAGACCGATGGTGCTGATGTGGCTGGCCGCGACATGCTCGGCGTATCGATCCAGCGCATCCACACCGGCGCGGTTCTCGGGCTGTTCGGCCGTCCGTTCGGTGAGCGCCTGGATCGCCGCTTCCGCCGGGGTGGGCGCGGGAGCGGCCGCCGCCGGGGTGAAGGCGAGCGTTGCGCTGATACCGAGGGCGGCTGCCGTGGCCGCGGTGCGCGCGATAATTGTGTTGTGCACTGCTGACTCCCTACATCCGATCAGGGCGGCGATGCCGATATCGGCCGGCAACCCCCCGCCCACCGCAGCAAAGTACCAGGCCGCTCGGGTCGCTGCCCGGTCACGCTCTGCTCTCGTCCGCCGTGATCGGCCGTATGCCCCCACCACATGTGATGCACTCGACACGGCAGGATTGCTCAGGGGTGTAAGTTCTATGCGGGACAATCGAGACATATTTGGAGATGTGTATGAAATTAACTCTGTCTCCCGACGAGGTCGCCTTCCGTGACGAGCTGCGGAAGATCTACACCACCGCGATCCCGGCCGAGATCCGGGAACGCGTGAAATACGGTCACGAGCTGTCCCGCGAGGACGTCGTGACATCGCACCGGGCCCTCAACGAGCACGGGCTGGCCGTACCGAACTGGCCGGTGGAATGGGGCGGCAAGGACTGGACCCCGATGCAGCGGCATCTGTGGCAGGACGAGATGCAGCTCGCCAGCGTGCCCGACCCGCTGACCTTCAACGCCACCATGGTCGGCCCGGTCATCGCGCAGTTCGGCTCCGAGGAACTCAAGAAGCGGTTCCTGCCGCCCACCGCCAATCTGGACATCTGGTGGTGCCAGGGCTTCTCCGAACCCGACGCCGGGTCGGATCTGGCCTCGCTGCGCACCACCGCCGTGCGCGACGGGGACTCCTACATCGTCAACGGCCAGAAGATCTGGACCACCCTCGCCCAGTGGGCGGACTGGATCTTCTGCCTCGTCCGCACCGACCCGAACGCCCCGAAGAAGCAGGCCGGTATCTCGTTCCTGCTGTTCGATGTGAAATCGCCCGGAGTCACCATCCGGCCGATCAAACTGATCGACGGCGGCTACGAGGTCAACGAGGTCTTCTTCGAGAACGTCCGGGTGCCGGCCGACCAGCTGGTCGGCGAAGAGAACATGGGCTGGACCTACGCCAAGTACCTGCTCGGCAACGAACGCACCGGGATCACCGCCGTCGCGCGCACCAAGGTGCGGATCGGGGTGGCCAAGGAATACGCGGCCGCCACCCGGTCCGGCTCCGGAACCCTGCTGGAAGACCCGCTGTTCGCGGCGCGGATCGCGGAACTGGAGAACGAACTGCTCGCGCTCGAACTCACCCAGCTGCGTGTGGTGTCGAACTCCGTCGAGGGCAAACCGAACCCCGCGTCGTCGGTCCTGAAGATGCGCGGTTCCGAACTCCAGCAGGCCGCCACCGAGCTGCTGCTGGATATCGCCGGACCCGACGCACTGCCGGTACACACGGCGGATATCGGTTCGCCGGAATGGGCGCAGCGCACCGGCCCGAGCTATCTCAACTACCGCAAGACAACCATCTACGGAGGTTCCAGCGAGGTGCAGCGCACCATCATCGCCTCCTCGATCCTCGGATTGTGAGGTCAGGTAATGGATTTCGATCTCACCGATGAACAGGCCCTACTCCGTGACACGGTGCGTGACCTGCTCAATCGCCACTACAACCCCGAATCCCGGCTCGAGGCCATCGGCACCGACCTCGGCTGGAGCCGCAAGGTATGGAGTCAGCTCGCCGAACTCGGCGTGCTCGGCCTGAGCTTCGCCGAGAAGGACGGCGGTATGGAAGCCGGGCCGGTGGAGACCATGCTGGTACTCGAGGAACTCGGCCGCCGGCTGGCACCGGAACCGCTGCTCGACGCGGTCCTGGTCCCGGGCGGGCTGATCAGCGCGGTCGGCACCCCCGACCAGCGCCAGCGAATCCTGCCCGAGGTCGCCGCGGGGGCGAAGCTGCTGGCCTTCGCGCACGGCGAGCCCGGCACCCGCTGGCCCGATCACGCCATCGCCACCACGGCCACCGCCCAGGGCGAGAGCTACACCCTCACCGGCACCAAGAACCCGGTACCGCACGGCGATTGCGCCGACGACCTGGTGGTCAGCGCGACCCTGCCCGACGGCGGCCTGGGACTGTTCCTGGTCGCCGCCGACGCGGCCGGCGTGGACCGCACCTCCTACGCGACGGTCGACGGCCTGCGCGGCGCCCAGGTGGTGCTGGACGGCGCACCGGGCGAACTGATCGGCACCGGCGGCGACGCCACCGACGCCGTGCACGAGGTCCTCACCCGGGCCCAGGCCGCGCTGTGCGCGGAATCGGTCGGGGCGATGGAGGAATCGCTACGCCTGACCACCGACTATCTGAAGACCCGCAAACAATTCGGTGTGACGCTGTCGAAGTTCCAGACCCTCACCCAGCGGGCCGCGAACATGTACGTCTCGCTCGAACTGGCCCGCAGCATGAGCTACTACCTCACCGCCTCGCTGGTCGATGCCGGCGATCCGGTGATCGCGTCCCGGGCGCGCCTGCAGGTCAGCCGGTCGGCGCGGCATATCGGCCAGGAAGCGATCCAGATGCACGGCGGTATCGGGGTCACCTCGGAGTACCCGGTGAGCCATTATGTCGCCCGGCTCACCGCGATCGAACGCACCCTCGGAAGCTCGCTGGAGCATCTGCGGGTACTGACCGCGCAGGTCGCGGACTACGCCCAGCCGGAGCTCTGAGGCGTACCTCCGCGTTCGCTCCGGCCGTGCGCTCCCTGCGTACCTCCGCGTTCGCTCCGGCCGTGCGCTCCCTGCGTACCTCCGCGTTCGCTCCGGCCGTGCGCTCCCTGCGTACCTCCGCGTCCGCTCCGGACGGACGCCCGGTACGGCTCACCGGGCGTCCGGCCGGAGCAGGCCGGTCACCTCGGCGTCCGCGAGCTGGTGGAAATCGCGATACGCTCCGCCGACTCCGGCCAGCGCCGAGGGGGCCAGCGGGCACACCACCTCGTCGGCCTCGTCGGCGATCCGGTCGAGGGCCTCGGGCGCCGAGACCGGTACCGCGACCACGATCCGCCGGGGCTGCTGGGCGCGGGCCACCCGGCACGCCACCACCACGGTCGCGCCGGTGGCGACTCCGTCGTCCACGATCACCACGGTTCGATCCCGCAACGGCACCGGCGGCCGGTCACCGCGCCACAGGGTGCGGCGGCGCTCCAGTTCGGCGCGCTCGTCCGCCTCGATCGCGTCCAGCCGCCGGAGGTCCAGGCCGGTCTGGCGCAGTACATCGACATTGATCACCCGGGCCCCCGCCTCGCCGATGGCCCCCGCCGCCAGCTCCGGCTGCCAGGGCACGCCGAGTTTGCGGACCAGCAGGATGTCCAGGTCGCCGCCGATGATGTCGCGGACCGCCGCCGCTACCGGAACCCCGCCGCGGGGCAGCCCGAGCACCAGCGGATGCTCCGCACGCAGGTGCGTCAGTTCGCTTCCCAGCGCGCGCCCGGCGGTCTCACGGTCGGCGTAGAGCATTACCTCTCGACGCTACTCGCCTCCGGCGCCGCAACGGCGTATCTGCGCAGGGCAAGGCTCGGATTCGTGCGGCGGACCCGCTGCACCGATCCGGCGTCCAGTTCGGCCAGGGCGATACCGGGGGCGTCGGCGAGTTCGCTCAGCACCCGGCCCGCCGGATCGACGATCATCGAGGCCCCGGCACCGCGCGGACCGCACTGGTCGGCCGCCGCCACATAGACGGTGTTCTCGATGGCCCGGGCCCGCAGCAGCGTGGTCCACTGATCGACCTTGCCCGGCCCGGGAATCCACTGCGCGGGCAGCAGCAGAACCTGCGCGCCCGCGGCCGCCAGCCGGCGGAAACCCTCCGGGAATCGGAGATCGAAACAGGTCTGCAGGCCGAAGGTGAGTCCGTCGGCGGTGAACAGCGCCGTTTCGTCCGGCGGGCCGGGGGCGACGACCTCCGATTCGCGCTGCCCGAACGCGTCGTACAGATGCACTTTGCGGTAGCGGGCCCGCAGCGATCCGTCCGGACCGAGCACCACCAGCGTGTTGTGGATCCGTTCGTCGCCCGGCGCGGCCGTCTCCACGACCCCGGCCACCAGATACACCCCGGTCTCGGCGGCCAGTTCGGCGAGCGCCGTGACGAACGGACCGTCGAGCGGCTGCGCGGCCGCGAGCGCCCGCTCGTCGGCCCGGCCGAGCGCGAACATCGAGTACTCGGGAGCGACCACGATCCGCGCGCCCTGTTCCGCCGCCGCCCGCACCGCGGCGGCGAGCGCGGCGAGATTGGCGGCGATATCAG
>JABFXT010000884.1 GCA_013361595.1 Nocardia sp.
GTACCCGCGACCGCGCCGGTGACGAAAGCAGTCCCGGGAGTGTGGCACACTGGTTACCGAGACCGGGCTAATCGAAGTGATCTGCACGGCTCACCTACAGAAATGAAGTATTAAAGCATGGCGCAAGGCAGTGTGAAGTGGTTCAACGGCGAAAAGGGCTTCGGCTTCATCGCTCAAGACGGAGGCGGCCCTGACGTCTTCGTGCACTACTCCGCGATCAGCGGTTCAGGGTTCAAGTCCCTCGAAGAGGGTCAGCGTGTGGAGTTCGAGATCGGCCAGGGCCAGAAGGGTCCGCAGGCTCAGGACGTTCGCACGATCTGATTTCCGCGTGAGCTTCGGGCTCCGCACCGTCGAGGTGCGGAGCCTTTCTCATGTCCGGACCCGGTGCGTCATCGCCCGTTCATGAGCCGGGCATAGAGATGCCGGTCGGTTCGGGGGCCGCCCGGCGTGTGTGCCCCGTACCGGGAGATCTCCGCCGCCAGATCGAGCGGCCGAGTGGGTGGGACCCCCGGGCCGATTTCGTCGGCGACCAGGTGGTCGGGGACCAGCCAGGTGACCTCGAATTCGATACCGTCCGGATCGCGTCCGTAGAGTGCCTTCGTCGCGGCGTGGTTCGCCGCGCCGGTCAGCGCGTGTGCTTCCAGCAGGCGGGTCCGGGTTTCGGCCAGGATCGTCAGCGTCTCCACCTCCCAGGCCAGATGGTAGAGGCCGACCGACCCGTCGGGAGCCCGGTCCCCCCGCGCGCGGAACAGTCCGAGATCGTGATCGTTCGCGGAGGCGGATCCGCGGAGAAACGCCGCGTCCGGGAAGTCCGCCGGGATCCGCTCGAATCCCAGCACCCGGGTATAGAAATCGACACTGGTCTCGACGTCGGAGACGAAGAGCACGGCATGGTTGAGGCTACGGATGGACATGGGCCCTCCTGCTGATCCGGCCCGGTGCCGGGCGCCTCCGACCCTACGCACTCCGCAACGGCGGTGACCGGCTTCGTCCGGCCAGCGGGATCGAATGCCCGATCGCCCTTCGCCCCCCCCCGGCGCCTCCGCGGCCGGCAGGCGTGCACGCAGAACCACCGGCCGCCGTGTGTAGTCGCGGATTGCGGGTATGCGCAACACAGGAACTCGATGAACCGATCAGGTGTCATCGTTCCGGTGGAACATCAGGAGGTTCTCATGTTTGCCATCGCCGCTGCCGTCGTGTTCGCACTCGGACTCATTCTCGATCTGGCGGATGCCACGCTCGGAGACGAGATCAACGGTGGCACGCTCATCATCCTCGGACTCTTGTTGGTCGCCCTGCACCTGGCCGGATTCGGGAGCTCGCGGGTGGGCTCCGGTGGGTCCTGGAATCGGTGGCGTGCCCGCCGCTGAGCCGGTCCGGGGGCGTTAGCGTTTCGGTATGACCGTGACGTGGGAAGAGGTGGGGTGGGAGCGGTTGGCGGGGGGGGTGGGCCGGTGTCGGCTACCGGTGTGGGACTGTACGGTCGGACTGATCGCCGGTCCCGGTCTCGCGCTGGTGGTCGATGCCGGGTCGAGTCTCGACGAGGGGGCTCGGGTGCGCGATCGGGCGCGGCGGCTGGCGGGCCGGGATATCACCGGTGTCGCGTTGACCCATGCGCATTTCGACCATGTCTTCGGTGCCCCGGCCTTCGCCCCGGCCCCGGTTTTCGTGGCCGACGGTGCTCAGGCGGTGTACCGCGACGGGCGCGACGAATTGCGTGCCGACGCGGTGGCCAACGGGCTCGATCCGGTCGCGGCGCAGCGGGCCGCGGACAATCTGGTGCGGCCGCGGGAGTACGTCCGGGGTGTGACCACATTGGCGCGCGGGACCGGTCGAGAGGTGTTGCTGGCCGACGCCGGTCCGGGACATACCGCGCACGATCTCGTGGTCGTCGTACCCGGTGAACCCACGGTCGTGTTCTGTGGTGACCTCGTCGAGGAGTCGGGGGAGCCGCAGGCCGGTCCGGACGCGGTGCCCGCTGGCTGGCCCGCGGCGCTCGATCGGCTGCTCGCTCTGGGCGGGGAAGCGGCACTGTACGTGCCCGGCCACGGTGCGGTGGTGGACGCGGATTTCGTGCGCGGGCAGCGGGACGCGCTGGCGGTTCGTTTCGGTGTATGAGCGCCGGGTCCGGCGCGGCGCCGGGACACGGGCGGCTCGGAAGAGGTTCTCGGGAGCGGGGATTCGTTCGGGCTAAGGGTGGTTGCGCGCGGCCGGGCCGGATCGCCGCTGGTTCGCGGGCGCGGCGGCGGGGGTGGCGTGGGATGCGCGTTTCGATCCGACGGCGTGGAGGGTGCCGCGGGCCGGCTTGCGGCCGAGACCGCCGAGGACGAGCTGTTCCTCGGGTGCTTTCGCGCGGGTGGGAGGTCCTTGCGGCCACCATTCGTCCAATGGAGTGAGCCCGGGTTCCACCAGGTCCAGTGCGCCGAAGAGAGCACGGATCTGCTGTGGGCTCCGGTACCGGCCCGATCCGAATTCCTCGTCCACATGCGCCCGTTCGAGGCGGCGTGCCAGATCGTGGAGTTCTGGATCGCCGGGACCGGGATCGCAGTAGTGGGTGATCGCCACACAGGATCCGGCCGGCAGCAGGTCGACGTAGCGGGAGACGACCCCGGCCGGATCGTCGTCGTCGCCGAGGTGGTGCAGGACCGCGCCCAGTAGGACCGCGACCGGTTGCCGCATATCCAGATGGCGGGCGGCGTCGTCGAGCACTGCCGCGGCGTCGGTGAGATCGCCGGGTAGGTAACGGGTGTTCTCGTTCCGCTCCAGCATGGCCCGGCCGTGCGCGACGCAGAGCGGGTCGTTGTCCACATAGACGAACTTCACCTCGCCGCGCCCGCATTCCTGCGCGACGATGTGCAAGGGGTCGCGGGTGGGCAGGCCGGCGCCGAGGTCCAGGAACTGCTCGATACCGGCGCCCTCGGCCAGCGAGCGCACGACGCGGGTCAGCCAGCCCCGGTTCATCAGGTGAACGCCGCCCTGCCGCGGCGCGATTCGCCGGATCCGTTCGAATGCGGACCGATCCACCTCGTAGTTGTCCTTGCCGCCCAGGCTGTAGTCGTAGACACGGGGAATGCTGGGCCGGTCGGTGTCCGCACCGACGGGCTGGACACCGAGCGAGGGGGCGGTGTCGATCGTCATCGCGCCTCCATCACATACCGGGCGGTCACCTTGCGGCGCGCCGCTTTCGAATGTAACACGGCAACATAATCTATGGTGATGTTGCGCGACGTTCGCCGGGGTCTCGGCGCGGCGGTAGCGAGGGATACGGAGCCACAGTGGATTTCGCCGCTGCCGGTCGGCCGGCGGCAGCCGAATTCGTGACCGTGCCCTCAGCCGGACCTACCGTGGACGGGGCGGATCTCCAGGTGTTCGCGGTCCCAGTCCGCGGCGTCGGCGGCGGCCTCGTAGGTGGTCTGCAGGAATTCCAGCACGGTGGCCTCGGGTTCGCCGGAGGTGCGCACCGTCTCGTAGGGCAACAGGAATTCGTGGATCCCGTGGTCGTAGTGCGCCGCACCGGGGCGTACCACCGCGTCGGAATACCCGACGGGCTCCGGATAGGCGTAGGCATAGAAACTGCCCTCGGCGGAGCCGCCGGGCCAGAAACCGGCGCTGGCCAGCTCATGGGAGTAGCCCTCGATCATGACCCAGTCCGCGCAATTGGGCGCACCGCCCGGATGCGGCGGGGCGGTACGGCCGGAGAACCGGGTACAGGCCAGATCCATGGCGCCCCAGAAGAAATGCACCGGGCTCGTCTTACCGACGAACCGTGCGCGGAACCGGTTCAGGACGCGATCGGCGGCCACCAACTGCCGCCAGAAGGTGTGGGCGTGGGCGGGGTCGTAGGTGGCGTGCTCGGTGTCCTCGGCGAACGGGATCGCGCGTTCCACCTCGACCGGCCGGGCCAGGATCTCGACGTCTACACCCAGTGCCGTCAACGCCCCCCGGACCTCGGCGTAGAACGCGGCCACGGTCCGGGGTCGGAGTTCGATCGCGCGCCGGCCCCCGGTACCGGTCCTCAACTGCAGCCGGTGGTCCACGAAATCGAACTCGATATCGAGCACCTCGCCGTGGTACGGCATCGCCGACGTGGTCAGCCCACGAGCCGATACGTACAAGGGCACCTGCCACCAATGGTTCACCATCGGAGCCAGGGCCAGCCGGATCTTGCCGACGATCTGCGTCCACATGTGCAGCGTTTCGCGCGTGTCCGTCCAGTCGTCCACGCGCAGGGCCGGCCAGTCCTCGTGCTGGGCGAACGCGTCCATGATTGCCTCCGTTACCGAGTGTGCGGTCCCCGAACACGAGCGTTCACGATCGGCCCCGGGCCCGGGCGTCGGCGTCCCGATCGGTGACCGAACTGTTGTGAGCGACTCCGCGGTGATGGTTAGGGTCGCTGGTATGGCCACTCCGGATTTCATCGGTCGTATCCGGGCCACCATCGGCCACGAATTGCTCTGGCTGCCCGGCGTCAGCGTCGTCGTCCTCGACGATGCGGGCCGGGTTCTGCTGCAACGACGTGTGGACGATGACCGGTGGGCCCTGATCTCCGGTATCCCGGATCCGGGTGAACAGCCCGCCGCCGCCGTCGTCCGGGAGGTACTCGAGGAGACAGGGGTCGAGTGCGCGGTCGAAAGCCTGGTCTCGGTGCAATCCGAACAGGTGATGGCCTATGCCAACGGTGACATCTGCCAGTTCATGAACATCTGCTTCCGCGCCCGTGCGCTGCGGGGCGAGGCGCGCGTGAACGACGACGAGTCCGTGGCGGTCGGCTGGTTCGCGCCGGACGCGCTGCCCGATGACCTGACCGCCGGCCACGGTTTCCGTATCGAACAGGCGTTGGCCGGCGGTCCCACCTGGTTCGAACCGGCCGGTGCCGGCTGACCGCGGCCGTCCCGGCATACTCGCGACGTGGCGAACGACGATACCTGTGGCACAGCGGTGGACCCCGGCACCGCAGTGC